>JALZDV010000379.1 GCA_030862345.1 Actinomycetota bacterium
GTCCAGCACCGTGTGTCGGTAGCGATCCACGATCCGATCCAATGCCTGGCAGTACATCGAGGCGGTCGCTTCGTCGGTGATTCCCCGGACGTCGGCGCGCAGGCGCTGCATGAGCTCGCTGGTGGCCACCACTTGTGGACCTTCTTGAAAGGCGCGAGCAAGTTCTCGCATCGACTTGACCGGCGGAACCGAGATCGACCGGCGCAGTGCTGGTCTGGCCCGTACCGGCAGTGGTGACATGACGAGGACCTGGAAGGAATGCCAGCTCCCGGCATGCACCATTCCGGGGACTGCCAGGGCGGTCCACGATGTCTGTGCCAGCCGGCGCAGTGCCTCCGATTCGGCACGCACCAGTTCGCGGGTATGGGCGTTGTCCCCGATCTTGACGAAGGCCAGCGATCGACCGGAACGATCGAAGGCCTGCAGTACCGGCTTCTGGGTCGCGCGGGCCAGCCCAATGCCCAAGCTGACGACGACGTCCTGTCCCAACGTCCCGGAGAGATAGGTCTCGATCGAATCAGGCGCGGTCTCCCGCTCGATGAGCGCGATGCGATGCGCGAGTAGCCGGTCGGCACCCAGACGCAACCCGCCGGCCGCAAGCACCCGGCGAACCCGTTCTCCGATCGGCAGAAAGTGGTTGAACCGCAGCAAGGCCGCGGACGCCGCGCGGCGGTGGCCAGCGGGCACCAGCAGCCGCGGATCGTCGGAGTTCGGGACGTAGATCAATTCCTTGGGGCCGGGCGCTCGACGGCCGGGTGAGATGGACACGCGTGCGGTCGGCCACAGACTGGCGACCGTGTCCAGCAGCGGATGTCCTGCCCAGTTGCCAGGCGCAGTCATGGGTGCACTTTCGCATGTCCGGGGAGACAGATGTGTATTGCCTCCCCCGCAGTGCAAAGCATGCGTGGCGCGCCCGTTCGCGCGCCGCGATTCAGCCGCGCCGGCCTGACCCCGATGCGGCGCTGGCCCGTCGAAGCAGCCCGCCGGTTCGGTACCGGATCTGGGCAGTCAGGGCGATGTTGGTGGAAGTGCGCACGATGTCCGGATGCGCCACGAGACGGTCGATCACCTGTTGCAGGTCCTCGTGTGAGCGGGCCACGATCCGGGCAAGCATGTCGGCGTCCCCGGTGATCGTGTGCACTTCGAGCACCTCGTCGATACCGGCCAGATGCTCGGCGACGATCGGGCCTCTCCCCTGCCGGATCTGGACCGTGGCAAACGCCATTACCGAGAATCCGAGTGCGGCGGGATCCACCTCCGGACCGAACCCGACGATCACTCCGGTCTGCTGGAGCCGATCCAACCGCGCCTGCACCGTCCCGCGGGCCACCCCGAGCCGCCGAGAAGCCTCCAGGACCCCGATCCGCGGCTCCTCGGTGAGCAGCCTGATCAGCGCGGCGTCCAGGCCGTCGATACTCATACCGTCATCCTGACCGATGCTGTCGACATGTCGCAGATTTGCAGGTGACGCGCCCTGCGGGTCCCCGGCAGGGCTATGACATCAGGAAGGACAGCAGGAAGGCGGATGCTGGCGAGCATGGGACGGGCTGAGGAAAACACGGCCTTCCGTTGCGGTCGGTGTGGAGCCGACGTGGCGGCCAGCACCGATGGGCACTACCGCAACCACTGCCCGCACTGCCTGTGGTCGCGCCACGTCGATGTCGCACCTGGGGACCGGGCCTCGGATTGCCTCGGCCTGATGGAACCGACCGGGATGGCCGACAAGGGCGGCGGCAAAGGCTGGCAGATCGTGCACCGCTGCACGGTCTGCGGGCACCGCCAGCCCAACCGGGTGGTCCGGGAAGGCCGGTCTCCCGACGACCTCGACCTGCTGCTCGAACTTCCCTGGCTCTAGCCGGCCGCCGCGTGATCCGCCCTGAGGCTGAGAGGTTTATTGCACGAATGGAACACCGGTTCTGCCCACGGTAAAAGTGAAAAGGCTGCCGCGGGCTACCCGCTCACTGCACGTCGACCTGATAGTCGGCCGCACGCAGAGCCTGGACCACTTCACCGCGGTGCTCGGGGCTGCGTGTCTCGAGCGAGAGCGCAACCTCTACCTCGCCGAAATGCAGTCCGCTGCCGGTGCGGGAATGCTCGACCTCACGCACGCTTGCACCCACCTCGGCCACCACCGCCAACACCTTCGCCAGTGAGCCCGGCTGGTCAGGGGCCCGCAGCCGTACCGAGAGGTACCGGCCCGCGGCCACCATGCCGTGCTCGATCACGCGCAGCATCAGCACCGGGTCGACGTTGCCACCGGAGAGGACCACTACCACCGGAGCCACGAAGGCGGACGGATTGTCGAGCACCGCCGCAACACCCGCCACGCCGGCCGG
Organism: Actinomycetota bacterium; assembly: GCA_030862345.1. Classification (GTDB taxonomy): domain Bacteria; phylum Actinomycetota; class Actinomycetes; order Mycobacteriales; family Geodermatophilaceae; genus JACCQS01. The sequence goes on from JALZDV010000379.1 coordinate 2,337, forward strand.
CTCGACGACGAACTTCGCCCGTTCCAGGCACAGGAGCAGAGCTCTGGACAGCGACTCCTCGGACACGGTCACGATGTCATCGACAAGGGCGCTGACGTGGGCGAAGGTCAGCTCGCTGGGGGCCGGTACGGCAATGCCGTCGGCCATCGTGGTCATCGATCCGAGCGTCACCGGGCCACCTTGGGCCAGCGATTCGGGGAAGGCTGCGGCGGCCGCCGCCTGTGCACCGACCACTCGCACGTCGGGACGTAGACCCTTCACCGCAGCGGCAATGCCCGACAACAGGCCGCCCCCACCGGTGCAGACCAGAACCGTCGCGACCTCAGGACACTGCTCCAGGATCTCCAGACCGACCGTGCCCTGCCCGGCGATCAGATCCGGATGATCGAAGGGGTGGATGAAGACCGCACCGTGTTCGGCGGCGTACGCGCTGGCCGCCTCCATCGGCTCGGCGATGCTGTGCCCCACGAGGTGGATCTGGGCGCCGTACCCACGAGTGGCTGCAACCTTGGGCAGGGGGGCGGTGGTCGGCATGAACACCGTGGCCGACGTGCCGAGCAGATTGGCGGCAAGCGCTACGCCCTGCGCGTGGTTGCCGGCGCTGGCTGCGACGACGCCAATTTCCCGCTCCGCGTCTGACAACCGCGAGATCCTGAGATAGGCCCCACGGATCTTGAACGATCCGGTGCGCTGGCGGTTCTCACACTTGAAGAACACCGGTCCGCCGACTCGGTCGGTCAAGACTCTGGAGTGTTCGACCGGGGTACGCCGTACGACGCCCTCCAGCACCTCCTGTGCCCCCCGGATCTCGGATACCCCGACCAGCTGCAGTTCTACGTCCACGACTACGCATCCTGTCAGCCCGTGCCGCGGCGTACCTTCGAGCGCGATGACGAACCAGCCAGCTGAGAGCACGATCGGGGCATTGCGTGCGGCGGGGACCCGGGCCCTCGGTGTCAAAGAAGAGATCCGGGCCAACCTGCTGCGCCGGATCGCCGCCGGAGAGCCGTCACTGCCCGGCATCGTCGGTTTCGACGACACCGTCGTCCCGGAGGTCGAGCGCGCCCTGCTGGCCGGCCACGACTTCGTGCTGCTCGGCGAACGGGGGCAGGGCAAGACCCGGCTGATCCGAACGCTGGTGGGGCTGTTGGACGAGTGGACTCCGGTGCTGGCGGGGAGCGAGTTGAACGAGCACCCGCTGGCGCCGATCTCGACCTGGGGACTGCGCCAGGTCACTGCACTCGGGGACGAGGCTCCGGTGACCTGGTTGCACCGCGACAATCGGTACGGCGAAAAGCTGGCGACGCCGGATACCAGCGTCGGTGACCTGATCGGAGACGTCGACCCGATCAAGGTCGCTCAGGGTCGGACCTTGGGCGATCCGGAGACCATCCACTTCGGACTGATTCCGCGTACGAACCGCGGGATCTTCTCGATCAACGAGTTGCCAGACCTGGCCGAGCGGATCCAGGTCGCGCTGCTGAATGTGCTGGAGGAGCGCGACATCCAGGTCCGCGGCTACCGGCTCCGACTGCCCCTCGACCTGCTGCTGGTGGCCAGCGCCAACCCGGAGGACTACACCAATCGCGGCCGGATCATCACCCCACTCAAGGACCGGTTCGGAAGCGAGGTGCGCACCCACTACCCCCTTGACCTCGACGACGAGATCGCCCTGGTTGGCCAGGAGGCGATGCTGTCCTGGGCCGATGACCTCGAACTGGCCAAGCCACTGATCCCCGACCACATCGTCGAGATCGTTGCCCGGTATGCCCGCCTGGTACGGGAGAGCCAGCACGTCGACCGACGCTCCGGGGTCAGTGCCAGGTTCGCGATCGCCGCAGTGGAGACGATGGCCGCGAGCGCCGTACGTCGAGCGGCGATGACCGGCGAGAACCGGCCTGTCGCGCGGGTCTGTGACCTGACCAGCGCGCTGCCGGCTGCGCGAGGCAAGGTCGAGTTCGCCGATGCCAGCGGCGAGGACGAGGGCGAGCGGGAGCTGGAGATCCTGGCCCACCTGTTGCGCCGGGCGACCGCCGAAACCTTCCGGAACCGCTTGGCCGGCGTTGATCTGTCTGGCCTGCAGGACCACTTCACAACGGGCCGGACCGTCGATTCCGGCGAGCTGGTGGCCGGAGCTGCGCTGCTCGCCCAGTTCGGCGCCGTACCAGGTCTGGCCGAACTGCTCGGCGCACTCGGCGTGACCGAGAGTGAGGACTTGCCCGACCAGGCTGCGGCGGCAGTCGAGTTCGCGCTCGAGGGTCTCTATCTCACCCGTCGGCTCGGCAAGGACGTCGACGGCCCGCGCACTCTCTACGGCGGATAATCAGATGCGACGGCGCCAACAGGGGAAGAATCCTACGAACCTAACGTCGCAGGGGACCCCTGAGTCGGTTCGGATGACCCCGTGAGGCGGCGGTATCGGTACGGCGCGTGGCAGGGTGGTCCGGACCCGCTCGCCGAGCCGTACGACGTCGCCACCGCGGTCGATGCGCTGGGCGATTCGGTGCTGGCCGGCGAGAGCACGAGTGCGGCCCTTCGACGGCTGATGCGGGCCGGGGCCGCAGGACGTCGCGGCCTGGACGCGCTACGGGACATGATCCGCGAGCGGCTACGTGCCGCGCGTACCCGCGGGGCCATGGATGGCACGCTGCGCGAGGTGCAGCGCCTGCTCGACGAGGCGCTGCGGGCCGAGGAGCAGACCCTGGAGTACGACCCGCGGCCCGAGGCCCGGCTTGCCGAGTCCGAGTTGGCCTCGCTGCCCGACGACACCGCCGGTGCCGTCCGGGCCTTGGTCGACTACAACTGGTCCAATGAGTCCGCCCGGCAGAAGTACCAGGAGATCCAGGACCTGCTGCGCCGGGAGGTGCTCGACAGCTCATTTCAGAAGATGCGCGATGGACTCACCGGCAAGGACGGTCGGGGCGGCATCGACCCGGAGAGCCTGCGGGAGATGATCTCCGAGCTCACCGACCTGATCCAGGCGCACAACCGGGGCCAGGACACCACCGAGGCCTTCCAACAGTTCATGGAACGGCATGGCGGTGCCTTTCCGGACAATCCACGCAACACCCAGGAACTGATCGACGGTCTGGCCCGGCAGGCGGCAGCACAGCAGCGGATGCTGGCCGGGATGAGCCGCGAGCAGCGGATGGAGCTCGCCGACCTCATCGCCGACACCTGGGGCCAGCTCGGCGTCGGTGACCAGGTCGCAGCGCTGAACGACGAGTTGCGGCGGGCCAGACCCGACCTTGCATGGGACCGGGGTTCGGTCCCCGACGGAGGGGAACCATTGGGGCTCGGCGACGCGACCGCCGCGGTCCGGGACCTGGCGGATCTGGAGGCGCTCTCCCGAGCCCTGTCCCAGGATTATCCGGGGGCCGATCTGAGTGACATCGACACGCAGGCGCTGGAGAACGCCTTGGGCCGCAACGCGGTCGATGACCTCGAGGCCCTCCGCGAGTTGGAGTCCGAACTCGAGGAGCAGGGCTGGCTCAACCGCTCTGCGGGCAAACTCAGCCTCTCTCCGAAGGCGGTGCGCCGGATGGGCGCCACGGCGTTGCGTCGGGTGTTCGGCCGGCTGTCCGAGGGTCGGCGTGGGCAACACGACATCACCGCGACTGGTCCGTCCGGTGAACTGACCGGGTCCTCGCGTCCCTGGACATTCGGTGACGAGCAGCCTCTCGACGTGGTCGAGACCGTTCGGCGGGCCGTTCTGCGGACGGCAGGAGAGCGACCCGACCTCTCCGTCGGCATGGCAGATCTGGAACCGGACTCTCCCGGCGCACGTCGGAGAAGCGTGCCGATCGATGTGGATGACATCGCGGTGGTGGAGACCGAGCGCCGAAGCAGTGCGGCGGTCGCTCTGCTGGTGGACCTCTCCTACTCCATGGCATTGCGCGGTACGTGGCCGGAGGCGAAGTCCACGGCGCTCGCCCTGCACACATTGGTGCGCACGAAGTTCCCCCAGGATGCGATCCAGATCATCGGATTCGCCAGCCGGGCCCGCGAGATCTCCGCCGGTGACCTCGCCGATCTGGATGTCGAGACCTTGCAGGGCACCAACCTGCAACACGGTCTGATGCTCGCTCGACGGTTTCTGGCCCAGCATCGGGACAGCGAGCCGATCATCATGATCGTCACAGATGGTGAGCCGACCGCACATCTCACCGAGGACGGCCGGGCCTTGTTCTACTGGCCACCGCTGCCCCAAACCGTGGCCCTGACCATGACCGAGGTCACCCGATGCACCCGGCTCGGGGCGCAGATCAACGTCTTCGCCCTCGACCCAGACCCCAACCTCATCGACTTCGTGGATTCCCTCGTCAGGCAGGCCGGTGGGCGCATGTTCCAGCCCGATCCCACCCACCTCGGTGAGTACGTCGTGGCTGACTACCTGCACTCCCGGCGTGGGAGACGGGCACAATCTGCATGAGCGCCCACACCGCCGACCGCGCTACGGCGGCCCGCGACACCGCAGGGCCGGACGAGCAGTTCCTCGTCACCCGCTCCAGCGCGGCGGAGACCGCGCAACTGCGCCGGGCGGTGCTGCGCCCGCATCTTCGGATCGAGGAGATGGCCCTGGGTGGCGACCAGAACCCGGACACGACCTACCTCTGTGTACGAGCCGCTGGTGGCGACGGGGCTGTGCTCGGATGCCTACGACTGGAGCCCATGCCGTGTCCGTGGAGTGCCGAACTCGACGTATCGGGCGAAGCTGGCTGGCAGTTACGAGCCATGGCCACCGATCCCGCTGCTCGTGGCGCGGGCCTTGGGCGCCGGCTCGTCCAGGCAGCCGTGGACCATGTTGCCGCGCACGGCGGTGACCTGATCTGGTGCAACGCCCGGGTGAGCGCGGAGGGGTTCTACGCTCGGCAGGGTTTCCGAACGCTCACCCAACGCTTCGAGCTGCGGGACGTCGCCGAGGCACACGTCGGCATGGTGCTCGAGCTGAGGGGTCAGGGATGACTTACCGTGCTTGGCCGGCTGTGATGCTGACCGGCGCCGCGCTGACAGCGGCTTGCGTGGTGGTCGGCGAGCACGTCGTTCAGACCAGCGACGGATGCCTGGACGCAGCCGGCTTGTTCACTGCGACTGCCGTCGCATGGCCGGACGACCCGGTCGGGATCGCAGGCAAGCAGGCAACTGCCCCGGACAAGCCGGCAAACGGCCCGCCCAGGACCGCCGAGGAGATCAGCGGGATCACCGGGACGACCGGCCAGCACCCGGGGGGCGATCAGATAACCGGGTGCCTGGACCTGGATCGCATCCAGATCCCCGCACCGACACCGGTTCCAGACGGCCGCGCCTGACCGCGTGCCCAGCTTCGACGAGCCGCACCCATTCGAATCAGGCCTCCCGGAGTCGAAACATTCGAATCAGGTTGGCCCGAGTCGAAAGATTCGCCGCTCAGTGGGTCGGGGTCATCGCCTGGTCGAGGTCGGCTATCAAGTCGTCGACGTCCTCGATGCCCACGCTGAGTCGGACCAGTGCGCCCGAGACCTGCAGCGGCGTATTCGCGGTCGACGCGTGCGTCATCCGACCGGGATGCTCGATCAAGGACTCCACGCCCCCCAGCGACTCGGCGAGGATGAACACCCTTGTCCGAGAGCAGATGTCAAGTGCGGCTGCCTCGCCACCACTAACCAGGAAGGACACCATTCCGCCGTACCCACTCATCTGCCTCCCGGCAAGCTCATGTCCCGCGTGTCCCGCAAGCCCGGGATAGAGCACCGAGTCGACTGCAGGGTGCCGGCTGAGCCAGTCAGCGACTCTTTCGGCGTTGGCGCAGTGTCGTTCCATCCGTACGCCGAGGGTTTTGATGCCACGCAACACAAGCCAGGAGTCGAACGCGCCGGGGATCGCGCCGGCCGCGTTCTGGGCATATCCCAGTTGCTCTCCCAGCTCGGCATCCACGACGACGACGGCACCGCCAACGACGTCGGAGTGACCGCCTAGGTACTTCGTCGTCGAGTAGACCGTCACATCGGCTCCCAGCCGGAGGGGCTGCTGCAGGTACGGCGAGGCGAAGGTGTTGTCGACGACCAGTCGTGCTCCGGCACCGTGGGCGATCTCGGCCAGAGCAGTGATATCAGCGATGGACAAGAGTGGATTTGTCGGGGTCTCACACCAGATCAGTCGCGTGTTCGGTTGCACGGCAGCCCGAACCGCAGCCAGATTGCTGAGATCGACTGGGCTGTGCTCGATCCCCCAGGATGACATGACCGCGTGAAAGAGCCGGTAGGTCCCGCCGTATGCGTCGTCGGGGATGACAACGTGATCACCGGGGCGGCACATCGTGCGGACGAGGGTGTCCTCGGCCGCCATTCCGGATGCGAAGGCCAGCCCACGCGATCCGCCGTCCAGCGCTGCCAGGCAGGTCTCCAGTGCCGTACGGGTCGGATTGCCGGTGCGGCTGTACTCGTACCCGGAGCGCAGTCCGCCCACGCCGTCCTGGGCATAGGTCGAGGTCTGATGGATCGGGATGACGACTGATCCGGTCACTGGATCGGGCGCCTGGCCAGCGTGGATGGCGGCGGTCTCGAACTTCATAAAGCTGAGGCTAACGAGCAGCCCGGCACCGGTGGACAACGCCAGCAGGTGAGCACCCGGACTACCTAGCCTGAACCGTGGATCAGTCGCAGCGATAAGGGGAGGCATGGCCAACGACACTGTCGGGTGACCGTCGTGAGCCCCGATCGGCGAGTGGACCTCGCGCTGCCCGACTCGGTGCCCGTAGGTGACCTGATGGCACAGCTGCTCGACCTGTGCACCGATCACCACGACCGCACGGGTGCCCTCGCCTGGACATTGCGCCCGGTGGGCGGCACCGGACTGGCCTGGGCGAGCAGCCTGGCAACGGCTCGAGTGCGGGACGGCGCGGTCCTCGAGCTCACTCCACGCTCGACCACGCGCAGTCTGAGCACGGTCGAGGACGTGCGCGATGCCACCGAGGATGCCGTGGATCAGGGCACCGGCCGATGGACAAGCGCGCAGACCGCGACCGTTGCCGTGCTGACCAGCACGACGCTTGCCTGGGTCGTCCTGGTCATTCCGCACCTCTGGGTTACCTCGTCAGGCAACGGCCTGCCGGTGTGCGCGGCTGTGGGCGGCGGCGCGCTGTGGGCCGGTGTCCGCGTTGCCGGCCGCGGATTCGATGTTGCGGCTCACGCGCTGATTGCAGTTGGTCTGGCCTGGATCGGTGCACTGGTGATCGCGGCGACCGGACCTGCCGCCGCGGTGTTGTCCACGTTGACACCGGCCAATCGGGCGGCGCTGACTGCCGCAGCGGTGGTGGGCGCGGCCGTCGTCGTGACCCGGGTCATGCCGGGACTTGCCGTCTGGTCTGCTGCCGCCGTCGTCATCTTCGTCGCCGCACTCGGATGGGCGGTCACGGATCTGGCCGGAGGATCTCCTGACGAGGCGATTGCGTTGGGCACCGTCCTGGGTGTGCTGAGCCTGGGGATTGCGCCCCGGACATCGTTGGCGGCCGGTGGTCTGGCCCAACTCGACTACGTCGTACGAACCCGTGGCTGCGTCGATCCCGGCCTGCTGGCCGCGACATTCGCCCGGTCCCGGGCACTGTTGACCGGCTCCTTGATCGCCGTTTCCGGGTTGACCGCCGCTGGATCTGTACGGCTGGAGCACTCCGCCGGCTCAGCCCTCCAGGTGGCCCAAGCTGCCGCCATAGCGGCCTGTCTGATTCTCCGCTCCCGGGCGTTCTCCCAACGTGCGCACGTCATGATCATGGTCGTGCCGGGCACCGCCGCCCTGCTGGCTCAGCTGACCTCCGACCTCGTCGAGCATTCGCCGCGGCCGACGACGCTCGTCGGGCTAGCTCTCATCACCGCTGGATCGGTCGGGCTCGCCCGCGCCAGCCTGACCACACCCAGCGACGTGACCGCCGCCCGCAGCCGGCGACTGCTCGACGTCATCGAATGGATGATCGTCGCGGCCCTCGTTCCGTTGTTGGCTGCCAACCTCGGCGTACTGGAGTGGGTACGCGAGCTGGTGACCTGAACTGTGCTGCAAGACCTCTCGTTGGCCGCTGAGTGGCGCCGACACCTCAGGGCCATCAGTCGGGGACTGACGACCTATGGTGCCGCAGCGTCCGCTCATGAGCATCTCGCCCTCGCCCGCGCGCTGCGCTGTCGCCAGATCCGGCCTCGGCGAATCGCCGTCATCGGCAGCAACGGGGGGGTCGGGACCACGACCGCCGCGGTGTTGCTGGCCAGCGTCCTGGCTGCGGCCCGCGTGGACCAGACATTGCTGCTCACCCTGCACAGCGACGCGTCGGATGTGGCCGCTCGATTGGCGGTCCCACGAGCACCGAGCGTGTCGCAGGTGCTGGATAGCCTGCGCCAAACCGGCCGAATTCCGCCGACTCCGGTGACCAGGACCGGGCTTCGCGTCCTGTCGGCTCCGCCGGCCGGAAGTCCGGCCCTCGAGACGGGGCTGGACGCACTGTTGGATGTGGCGGCGGCGGGGCATGCCAGTGTCGTCGTCGATGCTGGTGTGGCCAATCGCATCGGCTGCCTCGGCTCACTGGCGGAGCTCTTCGACACCGTTGTATTGGCGTGCGGCACGACCAGCGACGCGGTCGCGGCCACGGCAACCGTGCTCACCCGGTGGAGCGATCGGCAGCCCACTCCGGACGCCAGTCGACTGATCCTGGCCCCTGTCCGGTCTCGCCACGGCCAGCGACGTGCCGGCAGCGACCCGGTGGGCAGACTGTCGGTCGACGGGCTCGCCAGCCACGCGCTGCCGTACGACCCGGAACTGGGTCGCGGCCGGCCGATCGAGATGAGTGCGCTGTCGGGTCCCAGCATGACCGCAATGCTCAGGCTGGGCGCGGAAATCATGGCCGGTCGCTGACGTTTGCCCGGGGCCGGTCCCCCGTAGTCAGGCCGGATCGGTCCAGGCGACCTGAACCTGCTCGGGAGGCCGGCCGCGGCGAGCCAAAAGCGCCCGGCCCGGAGGTAGACGCATGGAGGCCACACCCGCGACCAACCGCCCCTCGGTGCGGTCCCCGGAGAACAGCAGTCCCGGTCCGGCCAGGTCGGTCAACGCCTGGGTCACGGACTCGAACATCGCCCGGGAGGCGCCGCCCGTGCGGCGCGCGGTCACCAGGTGCAGGCCGAGGTCGCGGCCTTGCGGCAGATACTCGGTCAGCGGGGTGAGCGGATTTCCCACGGACCCGGTAACCAGGTCGTAGTCGTCGACAAGGACCAAGATCTCCGGACCGCTCCACCAGGTACGTGCCCGCAGCTGATCACTGGTCACGTCGGGGCCGGGCATGCGCTGAGCCAAACCCTGGCATACCTGTGCAACGGCCTGGCGGGTCGCCGCCGCGCTCGTGCAATAGCCGAGCAGGTGCGCGGACGGCACGAGATCGAGGTGTGCGCGGCGATAGTCGACCAGCACGATCCCGAGTTCATCCGGCGTACAGGCGCCGACCAGTTGGGAGAGCAGCGTCCGCAGGAACGCCGACTTGCCGGACTGCGGTTCGCCATAGATCTGCAGATGCGGATCGCTGCCGAACAGATCGACTTCCACCGGGCCGAGATCCCGCTCGGTCACTCCTACCGGCACTGCTGGGCTGCGGCCGGACAACGGCTGCCCACGGTCGGGGCAATCGATCAGATCGGAGAGTTTCAGGATGGCCGGAAGGACCCGCACCTGGCTCACCCGCGGACCGGGCCAACGTGTGCAAACCTCTTGCGCCAGAGCCTCGACGGCACTGGGAAGGTCCTCGAGGCCGGTCGCGCCGTCCAGCCGGGGCAGCGCGATCTGGACAAGGTGTCCATCCCGTACCAGTGCGCGACCCGGCACGTCTGCCGGCACCGCGTCGGCCAACCGCCGATCGATCGTCGAGTCAAAGGCATCGGTGAGCCGAAGCTCGATCCGGCCCGGCAGGGCAGTGGCCAGGCGCATCCGGACCTGCGCGGGCGCCGAGGCCGACAACACGGTGTGCACGCCCAAGGACGGCCCCCGGTTTGCGATGGCCATGACCTGGTCCTCGAGGTCGGGCTCGGCCTCGCGAAGTGCTGCCCACCCGTCGATCACCAGGAACACGTCACCCGGTACGTCCCCGGACAGGATGCCGAGTCTGCGGGCCCGCCGTAGACCGTCGGCACCGTCCCACCCGTGCTGGCTCATCAGGCGCTCGCGGACATCCAGCATCGAAAGGATGTCAGCCACGCAGCGGCGTACCCGGTCGGGGTCGGCACGGGTGCAAGCCCCGGCCACGTGCGGCAGCGCCTCCAGCCCGGCAATGGACCCACCCCCGTAGTCCAGGCAGTACAGGGCCACCTCACCGGGGGGATAGCGCAGCGCGAGGGAACAGATGAGCGTGCGCAGGAGCATGCTCTTCCCGGAGAGCGCTGCCCCCAACACGAGGAGATTTCCCTGCGGTCCGCTGAAGTCCCAGGTCAGCGGAGGCTGCTGTTGCTCGGCGGGTATGTCCCGCAGCCCAAGCACGGCGCTGACCGGTGGCCCGAGGCCTGGTACGCGTGCGTGGTCATCGCCGGATGCGTCACCGCCGGGCACCGCGTTCAGGGCGAGCGCACGCGGTAGCGGTCGAATCCAGACCTGGCGTACCCGCGCGGCGCCGGCCCCTGCCAACCGGGCAACCGCGACGTCCAGGATCGTCGGCGCGTTTGGCCGGGCCGAAGGTGGGACGGGGATCGGCCGGGAGGCCGAGTCGGTCATCGTCACTGCCAGGGCACTCAGATCTCCGGCGCAGGTCGGTGCGGGAACGAGGTCGGTCAGGGTGCGGAACGGCACAACGGGCGCGACGGCGCCGACCTCGGTTATCGGTCCTTGGTATGGCGTGGAGACCAGCGCTGCCTTGAACCGCTCGAACACCGTCGTGTCCACCTTGAGATAGCCGGCTCCCGGCTCGGGCGGCAGATGGTAGGCATCCGGAACCCCCAGAGCCTCGCGACTTTCGATCTCACTGAAGGTGCGCAGGCTGATCCGGTAGGACAGGTGGGATTCCAGACCGCGGATCTTTCCGGCATCCAGCCGTTGGGTGGCCAGCAGCAGGTGCACCCCGATCGAGCGCCCGATCCTTCCCACTGCGAGGAACAGCTCGGCGAAGTCCGGTCGTGCGGCGAGTAGTTCGGTAAATTCATCGATGATTACCAACAGATGCGGCATCGGGTCCAGCCTGCTGCCGTCGCTGTTGGAGTCGACCAGATCTGCGTAGGCCTGACAGTTCGGAAGGTTGCCGGCGTCTGCCAGCATCCGCTGTCGGCGGGTCAGCTCCCCGAACAGCGCATCTCGAAAGCGCTGCACCAAGCCGGGATCGGCGGCGAGGTTCGTCACCATCCCAGCCATATGCGGTAGTTCGGCGAATCCTGCGAAGGTCGCGCCTCCCTTGAAGTCCACCAGTAGCAGCGCCAGCCGGTCCGGGGAGTGCCCGATCACCAGGGAGGTGACCATCGTCCGCAGCATCTCGCTCTTGCCCGATCCCGTCGCGCCCACGACGAGGCCGTGCGGGCCCATCCCCCCGTGCGCGCTCTCCTTGAGGTCCAGATGCACGGGCTGCCCGCCGGCCCCCACGCCCACCGGAACACGCAGGAATTCCCGCGCCGATCCAGGGCGCCAGCTCTGCCGAGGGTCGAGCTCGGCCACATCCGACACCCCGAGGATGTCGTGCAAACCCACCGTCGCCGAGAGCACGTCCGAGACGTCGACCTCGGCCAGGCGCAACGGGCACAGCGATCGGGCCAACCCTGCGGCAGCGGACAGCTCGAAGTCGTCGACCGCGCGTACGAGCTCGACGCCGCCGTGGGCACTCTGTCCCTCGATCACGGCACCGATTCCATCTCGGGCCTTGCCGCTTGTCGTCGAGGACGTGGGGGATTCCAAGACCACGCGGAGATCAATCTGCTCTGGCTCCTCGCGTCGATGGGCGACCAGACAGATGAGATGGATGCCCAGGTCAGCCGGTGAGTCGCTGGAGCCGGTGTCCAAGTACGGGGCGCCGTACTGGAACTCGCCGTCGATGACCACGACGAGGCGGCGCAGCCCCTTGCCCGGCTCCCTGCCACGACGACGCTCGGCATCGGCCTTGCGGGCGTCCAGATCGGCATCCATCCGGCTGAGGAGCTCCGGAACCGACGCCGCCACGAGCAGTTCGTCGGTGGATGGGCCGGCGCCGGTACGCCGGCCGAGAGCTGCCGACTCGTTTCCCGCGTGTGGCAACCACTTCACCCACTCCCAGTGCGATTCCAGCGCCGGTGCGCGCACAACGCCGATTCGGACATCATCCGGAGGGTGCTGCGCCGCCAGCTGCCCGATCATCGCGCGGGCCAGTGCCCGGCCGGCCCCGCGCTCCCCGACCACGCTGAGATAGCCGACGTCAGTCAGCGACACCACGATCGGTTGGTCGCTGAGCGTGGCGTACCGGTCGATGAGAGTCTCGGCAGCGGACAGGCATACCGGGTCATAGGTGATCAGTGGGTCGGACCGATCCAGCTGGATGCTCAGCCCGCGGGCCAAGGGCGTCGTTCCAGTGCCCACCCGCACGCCGAGGAAGTCGGCGTCGCCTGGCCTGCGCTCCCATCGTCGCGCCGGTAACCGGGCGAGGTCGACCAACTCGGCGGGGTCCGGCTGACGAACTGCTGATCGGGTGCGCTGCAACCCAGCAGCCTCCCGGGCGGTTCGCCGCATCCCCTCGAGATAGTCGAGGTAGCACTCACGATCGGTGCGTTGCTTGCGACGAGCGCTGGACCGGGTACCGACGTAGAGCAGGATCCCTAGACCGACCGAAACCACCATGAAGAGCAGTCCCGCGGCCGCGAACAGCGGGCGGTCCTGGTTGGTGAGGGTGATCAACAGTGATCCTGATCCGGAGACCAGCGGCATCACGATCATGGCGATGTTCGCCGATCCGCCGTGGCGCTCGTGCTGTTGCGGCGGCGCAGCTAGGAGGAGAGGTTCGGCAGCTGCTCCCCTTGCCCTCGTCCCCGCTGGGTCCGAGGGGGCCGGCCGGCGCACCACGACGGTGGTCATCCGAGCCGGCTCGGGGACCCGGACAGCGACCGTCGCGGCACCGCTCAGACCGCCCAGGTGTGGAATCGTTCGGCGTTGCCCCGATCGGTCTCGGTCGCTGCCTGTCCGCCCTGTTGGGCACTGTTGGCGAGGTCGCTCATGTGCGCCCGCAGCCGTACCAGGTCGTAGACGTGCTGATCACAGAACGCTGACACCCCAGACACGACGGGAGCCTCGGCGACCGCATCCGAGGTCGCAGCGATGACCGCCCGGAAGTCACGATCGATGTCCTCGTACTGCTGGGCAGCCGTCGCCGCGTTGACGGCCGCGGTCGCCGCTTCGCCGGTCGAGACACCGATCCGATCCTGGTCGCCCATCTCCCATCCCTTCTACGACGAGCTGGCACCGCGCCATCAATGCCGGCGCGACGTTAAGGAATCCCCGATCCCCCTCGCTCCGGTTGTCCACAACCGACGGTCATCCGAGTGCGTACGGGCCGGTTGTGCACAGGTTCCGGTCTCGGCCAGCGGCGAGTTGGCGATCGCGCCTAACCTCGTCGCCCATCGGTCGGTCCATGCCACCTATACGGGCGGCATCGACGGCCAATCACCGAGGAGGATGTACATGAGCGCGGACTTCGTCGGCCTGACCCAGAGTGATGCGCTGGGCAGGGGCGGCACCGAGTTGGACAGCAGCGCTGCTCAACTGTTCCAGAACCTGCAGGGGCTCGTCGGCGAACTCGAAGCCGATCATCAGGCCATGCGCGGAGGTTCGCTGCAGGCGTTCGCCCGCGTCAAGGAGGAGCTCTTCGCGCGCTTCCAGGAGCTGGTCGCCTTCTGCCGTGCCAACGGCATGAAACTCAGCGCCGCCCAGACCCAGGTCGACGCCACTGATCAGTTCGGCGCGGATCAGTTCTCCGCCGTCCGGTCCGAGGTCGACTCGATCACCTCACGGATGTCAGGCGGCTGAAGACTGTTGCGCCACGACATCGAAACGCTTGACCACCACCCCCAAGGTATTGAAGGAGAACTCACATGAACTACGACGTGTACGGAAACGTGGGCCTGCTGTCCAACTTGGCCGAAACGCAACAGAACTTCCACGGCCGGTTTCAGGCAGTCATGACCTCGATCGACACGGTCGCCAGGCAGACCCTTGGGCAGTGGGACGGGGCCGGTCAGGCAGGGTTCACTTCCGCCTCGGCGGAGTACGAGCGCCTGCACACCGCGGTGCAGTCGGCCTTCTCCCGGCTGATCACCAGCACACACGAGTCGGCGGACTCCTACAGCCGGCTGACCCACCATCTGCACGGGCTGTTCGACTGAGTACCCAGACCGATGTGCATCCGCACCTTATGACCGCACTGCCGCGTCCGGAGCCGGAGATGGATAGGACGGACCACCCGCCTGGGGTCGATTCCGAGCGCCTGCTGCTCGATACGGCTGCGTTGCGCAGGCGGCAGCTGTGCGCTGCCTTCCTGCACGGTTCGGCACGGTCGTGGCGCATCCGTCGACGGATCTGGCCGGCCGCGCTCTCCGGCGTGTTGATCGTGGCACTCGTGATCGCGGCGCTGGTGGTGGCGACGGCTTTCGCCCGTCAGCAGGACATCGATGACCAGCGTCAGAGCCGGTCAATAGGCTGGACGGTGATCGGCACGGGAGCACCATGTTGCGATAGCGCCATGAGATAGAGCGCCGGGCGCGCGAGAGCCCGGAGCCGGCCAGCTACGCTCGATCGAGGTACGCGCAGCCCGTGAAAAGACCTGCAGAACATCTCACTGGACAATCCCTAAGCGCCAACTCAGCGACTTCGCCGGAGTGCGCGGATCTGGAGAAGTCGTCCTGGTCGCCACGATCGCGGCGCCCTACTTGCGGTTCTGGCCAGAACCGCCAAGGTGCGCCGGCGGCACGAAGCGCCTAGAGCGCGCTGGCTAGGTAGCCGAGCACGTCCTGCCGAGTCAGGACGCCGCGCGGCTTGCCGTCGTCCAGGACGATCGCGGCGTCTCGACCCTTGAGTACGTCGAGCAGCTCGGCCACAGGCTCATTGGCGCCCACCTGCGGAAGCGGTGGACCCATGTGTGCCTCGAGCTTGTCGGTCAGGCTCGCCCGACCGGCGAACAGGGCGTCGAGCAGTTCGCTGTCCACCACCGACCCGACGATCTCGGCCGCCATCACCGGTGGCTCGGACAGCACCACCGGCAGCTGGGAGACCCCGTACTCACGCAGGATGTCCACCGCCTCGCGCACCGTCTCGTTGGGGTGCACATGAACGAGTTCGGGCAGCGAGCCTGCCTTGGCCAGCAGCACGTCACCGATCGTGGTCTGCCCGTCGCCGCGGGACAGGAACCCGTAGTCGGCCAGCCAGTCGTCGTTGAAGATCTTGGACAGATACCCGCGGCCGGAGTCCGGTAGCAGCACGACCACCAGATCGCCCGGCACCGCGCTCTGCGCCACCCGGAGTGCTGCCGCCGCCGCCATCCCGCAGGAGCCGCCGACCAGCAGCCCCTCCTCGCGGGCCAACCGCCGGGTCATTCCGAAGGAGTCCCGGTCGGACACCGCGAGGATCTCATCCGGCACGGCCGGGTCGTAGGCTTGCGGCCAGAAATCCTCACCGACCCCTTCGACGAGATAGGGCCGACCGGTTCCGCCGGAGTACACCGATCCCTCGGGATCAGCGCCGATGATCTTGACCCGCCCTCCGGAGACCTCCTTCAGATAGCGACCGGCACCGCTGATCGTTCCCCCGGTGCCGACTCCGGCCACGAAGTGGGTGATCGCGCCCTCGGTCTGCGCCCAGAGTTCCGGGCCGGTGCTCTCGTAGTGCGACTGGGCGTTCGCCACGTTGGAGTACTGGTCGGGCTTCCACGCCCCAGGAGTCTCCCGAGCCAGCCGATCGGAGACCTTGTAGTAGGACTCCGGGTGATCCGGTGGCACCGCCGTGGGACAGATGACCACCTCGGCGCCGTACGCACGAAGGACGTTGATCTTGTCCTGTGACACCTTGTCCGGGCAGACGAAGATGCACCGGTACCCGCGCTGCTGGGCCACCAGCGCGAGACCGACTCCGGTGTTACCGCTGGTGGGTTCGACGATGACCCCGCCGGGAACCAGTTCGCCGGACATCTCCGCCGCGTCGATCATCCGCACTGCGATCCGGTCCTTGACCGAACCGCCCGGGTTCAGATACTCGACCTTTGCGGCCAGTTGCGCGGGAGCCCCGGCTCCAATCCGGCCCAACCGGACCACCGGGGTGTTGCCGATGAGATCGACCACACTGTCGACGAAACGCACGACTTAACCCTACGGGCTGGCGCTGGGCAAGCCGAAAAGCTGGTCGAGCCCTAGCCCGGCAGGACTAACCTGGAGGCAGTGATGAGGCGATGAACGGCGCAGTCCGTCGCGCCGCCCTGGGCACGGCGATCACCCTGGGCGGCGTGGGTGCCGCTGCCGGGGGGCTGCTCAGTCTGGTCCTGTCCCAGACCAGAGCCGCGCGGCGAGTGGTGGAGCAGCGCTCGCCGATCATCGGCCCGCGGACCGGTGACGGGGTCTATGGCGACTTTCCCGGCATGCCGATCAACGTCACATTGCTCGGCGATTCCAGTGCGGTCGGTCTCGGTGTGGAATCGACCAACGAGACGCCAGGGGTTCTGATCGCCAGCGCTCTGAGCGAGTTGGCGCAGCGACCGGTGAACTTCAACCGACTTGCCTGGATCGGCGCGGAGTCATGTGATCTCGAGATGCAGGTCCGGCTCGCTCTCGAGGAGACCCCGGACCTCGACCTGGCCATCATCATGATCGGCGCAAACGACGTCACCAGCCGCACCCGGAACTCGGTGTCGGTCCGGTTCCTGTCTGAAGCCGTGACTCGACTCCGGGTCAGCGGTTGCGCGGTAGTGGTGGCCACCTGCCCGGATCTGGGCACGATCCGGCCCGTGCGCCAGCCGCTGCGGTTCATCGCCCGTCGATGGAGCCGCCAGCTGGCTGCTCAACAGACCGTGGGAGTGGTCAAAGCAGGCGGTCGCACGGTGTCACTGGGGGCAATCCTGGGTCCGGCGTTCGCCCGCAACCCCCGGATGTTCAGCGCTGATGAGTTCCACCCCTCGGCCGAGGGCTACGCCGCAGCGGCCGCGGTGATCCTGCCCACCGCCGGCGCTGCCCTGGGCCTGTGGCCTGACGGGGCCCAACCCCTGGACCGGCCATTCGGCAAGGAACGGGTCACCTCCGTCGAGGCGGCCGCGGTACGCGCGGTCGAGCGCGCTGGGACCGAGGTTTCGCGAGCCGATGCCGACACCGACCCCGCCACGGCCGTGACCTCGGGCTGGGCCCGGCTACGCCGACGGCGTCCGATGGGAATGGTCCAGGCCGAGGACTGCGTGAAGGCAGAAACCCCGGAGGAGGCAAGCCAACGGTGAAGCGCACCCCAGGGCGGTCGGGAACCGGCCGCGTCGTCCGCGCCGCCGCCGGAGCACTCATGGGCGGCGTCGGGGCGGCCAGCGCGCTGCTGGCCGGCCAACTGATCGCCGCCGCCCGCCGCGATCCCAACGCGCTGTCCGATCCACCGCCGATCACCGGTACGTTCGGGGTGAGCGGTGACCCGCCGCTGCGGCTGGCCGTGCTGGGTGACTCCGCGGCTGCCGGGTACGGGGTCAGCTCCGTCGAGCAGAGCGTCCCGGGGCAACTCGCCGCACGGCTGGCTGCGGCCGGATGGCGGGTGGAGCTGTCGGGGTACGCCATCGCGGGTTCACGTACCGGCGATCTGGGTCCGCAGGTCTCCAGAGCGCTGTTGGACCGCCCCGACCTTGCCGTCCTGGTCATCGGTTCCGACGATGCGGTACGCCTGACCCGGTCGAGTTCGGTGTCCTACGGCGTGGTCGATGCGGTGCGCCGGCTCCGCGATCGAGGAGTGCCCGTTGTCGTCGGGACCACGCCGGATCTCGCTGCCGCCCGGGGCCTGGGTCAGCCCCTGCGCGTCGTGGCCGGATGGCGTTCGCGCCGGGTGGCCAAAGTGCAACTGGCCGCCACCCGAATGGCCGGCGGGTTGCCGGTGGATCTGGCCAGAGAGTGCGGACCAGTCTTCCGAGCCGATCCCGGGCTGTTCGCGGCAGACGGTTGGCATCCCTCTGTCGACGGAGCCCGGATTTGGGTCGACGCCTTGGAACCGATGATCCTGGATGCCGCAGGGTTCCCCGCGACGTACTGACTGGCCGCTGCCGCCCTCAGCCGTGCCGGGTCGGCACCTGCGCCCCCGCCGCGTTCCGTTTCGGGATCCTGACCACAAACCGACAACCCGTCCCAGCAGCGGGCAGCAGCCGCACTGTGCCGCCGTGCGCAGCAACCACTGCGGCGACGATGGCAAGCCCAAGCCCGGAACCGCCATGCGTTCGGGCACCAGCGCCCTGATAGAAGCGTTCGAACACGCGTGCGCGTTCCGACTCGGACAAACCCGGCCCGCTGTCGGTCACCTCGAGTTCGACCGCATCTTCGGTCCCGGTCACCCGTACCGCTGCGCGTGTACCGCCGGGAGTGTGCGCTCGGATGTTGCTCAGCAGGTTCACCAGCACTTGGCGCAGTCGGGCAACGTCGCCGCGGACAACCGTGTCCCCGGCGATCTGGAAAGCAATTCGACGATCCGGTTCGATGGTGCGAGCCACGCGTACCGCCTCCTCGGCCAGCGCTCCAAGATCGACCGGCTCGCGTTCCAGTGGGCGCCCTTGGTCGATGCGTGCCAGAAGCAGAAGTTCGTCGACCAACTCGCCCATCCGGGCCGCCTCGGTCTCGATTCGATGCATGGCCTCGGCCAGGTCGTGGGGG
>JALZDV010000013.1 GCA_030862345.1 Actinomycetota bacterium
GCCTGACCAGCAGGTCGCGGCTTTCCGGGCTGAGAACCGAGCCCCCGTGATCCGGCTGCGGATGCCCGACCACGACCTGATCTGGAACGACCTCGTCCGCGGTGAGGTCTGCTTTGCGGCCGGCTCGGTACCGGATTTCGTCATCGTCCGGGCCAACGGGATTCCGCTCTACCCGTTCGTGAACCCGGTCGACGATGCGCTCATGGAGATCACCGACGTGCTACGCGGAGAGGATATTTTGCCCTCCACGCCACGGCAACTCGCGCTCTACGAGGCGCTGTCTGCGATCGGTGTCGGGACCGGTCCACCGCGCTTCGGTCATCTGCCCTACGTCACCGGCGAAGGCAGCAAGAAGCTGTCCAAGCGGGATCCGCAGTCCTCTCTCGACCTCTATCGCGAGCGCGGCTTCGTGCCTGAAGGTCTCCTGAACTACCTCGCGCTGCTCGGTTGGTCGATCGCCGACGACCGCGACATCTTCTCGATTGCGGAGATGGTCGATGCCTTCGACATCGGGAAGGTCAGTGCGAACCCTGCCCGGTTCGACATCCGCAAGGCCGAGGCGATCAACGCGACCCATCTGCGCGCCCTCGAGCCGGAGGACTTTCTGGACCGGGTCAGGCCCTTCCTCATCCACGCCGGGTTGCTCAGCGATCCACCGACAGCTGAGCAACTGAAATTGCTACATGGGGCAGCACCTCTCGTGCAGGAGCGGATGAATGTCCTGTCCGAGGCGACGGGTCTGCTGGCCTTCCTCTTCGTCGACGAGGCAGACTTCGCCGTCGAGCCCGACAGCGCCGCAAAGGTTATCGACGACTCGGCGCGACCGATTCTCACTTCGGCGTACGACGCCCTGGCGGCGGTGCCCCACTGGGCGGCCGCCGAGATCGAGACCGCATTGAAGTCAAGTCTGGTCGAGAAGTTGGGCATCAAGCCGCGCAAGGCTTTTGCGCCCATCCGGGTCGCCATCTGTGGTCGTACGGTTTCTCCGCCGTTGTACGAATCGCTGGAACTCCTCGGCCGCGAGCGGTCCTTGCGCCGCTTGACTGCCGCGGCCGGTGGTGAGCGCAGTGCTGAGTGACCCGCGGGGTGCTGCAGACCCCGGCTCTCATCCCGGGCTGGTGCGCTCTTCTGCTGGCCAATCGGACCCATCTGTTACGCCCGCCGCGCCTTCTGCACCTGCTCCGGTCTTCGGCTGGTACGTCCCGGTGGGCCCGCCAGGCACCGACGCTGCACCAACCGGGAACGGACCACCAGTCGGATACGGCCTGTCACCTGCGTACGCCCCAGCGCCTTACGGATACGGATACGGATACGGATACGGATACCCGTCCCCGCCCGGCTATGCCGTTGCCGGTTATGCGCCGGGCTCTCCGCAGCCGGGCTACGCGCCGCCGCTCGGGGGAACGCCACCTTTCCCAGCACCAGGTGGCAATCTCGCGCCGTTCGGTCCGTGGGGGTACCCGCCAGGTCAGGTGTGGGGGCCGGTGCGCCCACCCAGCTTCGCCAAGGTCCCGCACTCGGAGCCGCAGCCCTATCTGCGGCTGATGCGAACGGTCAACTACCGCTGGTGGCGGCCCGTACTCGGGCTGCTTGCGTTCCTCGGCTGCTACTTCGTGGGAGCCATCCTGGTCCTGCTGGTCGCGGTTGTCGCTGGCATGAGTCTGGACCCGCTACGGCTGGAAGACCTCACTGATCCCGCCGTGCTGGCTCTGACGAACGCCAGTCTCATCGTCGCCATCCCGGCGGTCTGGGTCGCGTGGGCGGTGCACACCGAGCGGATCGGCTGGTCCTCCTCGGTACTTGGCCGGATCCGCTGGCGCCTGATGTGGCGGTACGGCCTGATCGGTCTGGCGGTCCTGGGTGCCAGCACGCTTTTCGGCCTCGCCTTCACGACTGACGTCGTGACGTCGGCTGGGTTCGATGCGAGCGCCTACAGCCTGCTGGTCCTGGTAGTCCTCTTCAGCACGCCGCTGCAGTCCGCCGCCGAGGAGTATCTGTTCCGCGGGTACCTGAGTCAGGCCATCTCCTCCTGGATCCCGTCGGTCACGACCGGCGCTGTGCTGACCGGCCTGATCACGGCGGCGCTCTTCTCGCTCATCCATCTTCCAGGGGACTTCCTGACCTTCTTCGACCGATTCGCTTTCGGCCTCGCGGCCTCGGCCGTCGTTTGGCTGACCGGTGGGCTGGAGGCGGCGATCGCCCTGCATGCTGCCAACAACGTGTGGGTCTTTCTCGTCTACGGCGCTCTCGGCGATGCCCCTAGTTCCGACATCCAGGGCGACCCCAGCACAGCGGCCCTGATGGTCGCGGTGGATGTGCTCGTGATGGGCCTCTACGTCTGGATCGTGGCTCGGACCTGCAAGCGGTGGCATCCCGAGATCCTGAGCCGGGCCGGCAATCCGATCGCCGGAGTGGCACCGCCCGCCCCGCCCCCTCACGCGCCGCCGGGCTGGGGCAGCGCCGCCCCCGGATGGGGGGGCCAGTCCGCGTACGGCGCGGCGCCATACGCCCCGCCGTCCTCGTCGGGACCCTGACGACCCGGGACGGGTTCGCAGCGGTCGGCCGGCATTGGGTAGAGTTCAGCTTCGGTGCGGGAGGTCAACGCGCCATGTGGGGTATGGGGTAATTGGCAGCCCGTCGGTTTCTGGCACCGTTAGTCTAGGTTCGAGTCCTGGTACCCCAGCGCTCATCGTGCGTACCGCTCCATTGTGGTGCGACAGCATGAAGGCACCAGTCAGCGCACCAGGTCATCACCGCACGGCCCCGTCGTCTAGAGGCCCAGGACGCCGCCCTCTCAAGGCGGTAGCGCCGGTTCGAATCCGGTCGGGGCTACACCCCCATTTCCCGCTCACCAGGCCGGGATTTGGACGTTCTCGGCACCGAAGTGATCGCCGTCACCGAAGCCCGGGTACCCAACGGGTACACAAGCGAACGAGCTAGCGCGACCATCCTGTCTCCCACCTCGTCGAGTTGCTGGCGGAAGAGACCCGTACCGCACCAGAGGCGTCGCGGACAAGCGGAGAGGCGATCGGGCAGTACGGTCCAGCAGCTGGTGAGCACACCGCCGGGCACCTGGTCCAAACAGGCAGCACCGGACTGTCGGTACCAATCGGTAGCTTCAGCACCATGAGCATTCGAGAGGTCCAGATCACCTTCGACTGCGCCGATCCCGCCGCCCTGGCCGGGTTCTGGTGTGAGGTGCTCGGTTATCGGCTTCAGCCACCACCGTCGGGTTTTGACAGCTGGGATGAAGCCCTCGCCGAGTGGGGAGTTCCACCCGAGGAGCGCAACAGCCGCTCGGCCGCGCTGGCGCCCGATGGTGAGACCGGCCCTCGGCTGTTCTTCCAACGAGTGCCAGAGGGCAAGACCATCAAGAACCGGGTGCACCTGGACGTCCGCGCCGCCCCCGATGTCGAGGGAGACGAGCGGATGACTGCGCTCGACGCGGAGGCCACCCGCCTAGTGAGCCTCGGCGGCACCCGGCTCCGCCGGGTCGATCCGGACGGCCGCCTGGAGACAGGCTTCATTGTCATGCAGGACCCCGAGGGCAACGAGTTCTGCCTGGACTGAGCCGCCGCGAGCGACGGGCTCGGTCCCATACCGGCGTGTCGAGGACGACGAATACGTTCAGACACGTCGTGCGCGGACCCGGTACGACGCTGTCCGTGGTTGACGAGACCCGATCGTGGCTCCGCTGCGCCGCTGCATCCCCCGCAGCCGCCCGGGAATGCTTAGGTTCCGCAGAAGGTCTGGTAGGCGCCGAAGCCTCCGGGGGCCTGGACGGCGTACTGCTCGAGGCCAGGGCGCTCGTCGTAGGGGGTAGTCACTGCGTCCAGGAGCCGTTCGAGCGGGTCGAGGTCGCCCTCGG
>JALZDV010000018.1 GCA_030862345.1 Actinomycetota bacterium
CACCGGACCAGGTGGCCCACCCGGTGCCGGGAGTCCCGGCGCCGGCGGTGGTGGAAGTAACTACCGCGGTGGCGGCGGGGGTTTCCGTGGCGGCCCTGGTGGTCGTGGCGGACGCGGTGGTCGCGGAAGCGGGACTGCCGGTGCCTTCGGTCGGCCAGGCGGAAGAGGCCCGGTACGCGGCCGCAAGTCCAAGAAGCAGCGCCGTCAAGAGTTCGACAACATGCAGGCCCCCTCGATGGGTGGCGTGTCGTTGCCGCGCGGAAACGGGGCGGTCGTCAGACTGCCGAGGGGCGCCTCGCTGACTGACTTCGCTGAGAAGATCGGTGCGGACCCGGCGGCGCTGGTGGCGGCTCTGTTCCACCTGGGCGAGATGGTCACGGCCACGGCCTCGGTCAATGACGAAACGCTGGCCCTGCTCGGTGGTGAGATCGGCTACGAGGTCCAGGTGGTCAGCCCCGAGGATGAGGACCGCGAGCTGTTGGACTCCTTCGACCTGACCTTCGGCGACGAGGCGATGGCCGAGGAGGACCTGATGGCCCGGCCGCCGGTTGTCACCGTCATGGGTCACGTAGACCACGGAAAGACCAAGCTGCTGGATGCCATCCGGCGTACCGACGTCGTCGCCGACGAGGCAGGTGGGATCACCCAGCACATCGGCGCCTACCAGGTCCCGGCAGAGCTCGAGGGCGCCGAGCGACTGATCACCTTCATCGACACCCCCGGTCACGAATCGTTCACCGCGATGCGGGCCCGTGGGGCGAAGGTGACCGACATCGTTGTCCTGGTCGTCGCCGCCGACGACGGCGTGATGCCGCAGACGGTGGAGGCGCTCAACCACGCGCAGGCCGCCGAGGTGCCGATCGTGGTCGCGGTCAACAAGGTGGACAAGGAAGGCGCCAATCCGGGCAAGATCCGCCAGCAGCTGACCGAATACGGGTTGGTTGCCGAGGAGTACGGCGGCGACACGTTGTTCGTCGACGTCTCGGCGACCAAGCGGCTGGGTCTGACCGAACTGCTCGAGGCGATCCTGTTGACCGCGGATGCCTCCCTGGATCTGCAGGCCAACCGCGAGCAGGATGCCCAGGGGGTGGCCATCGAGGCTCACCTCGACCGCGGTCGCGGGCCGGTGGCCACGGTTCTGGTGCAGCGCGGGACCCTGCGGATCGGGGACTCGATCGTCGCCGGGGACGCGTACGGCCGGGTCCGCTCGATGCTGGACGAACACGGCGAGAAGCTGACCGAGGCGCTTCCCGCACGCCCGGTCCAGGTGCTCGGCCTGACGTCGGTGCCGCGTGCCGGCGACACGTTCCTGGTCGTCGACGAGGACCGGGTGGCCCGGCAGATCGCCGAACGCCGCCAGACCCGGATCCGCAACGCCCAGAACGCGTCCTCGCGCAAGCGGGTCAGCCTGGAGGACCTGGACTCGGCACTGCGCGAGACCAGTGAGCTCAACCTCATCATCAAGGGCGACAACTCCGGAACGGTGGAGGCTCTCGAGGACGCGCTGCTCAAGATCCCGGTCGGAGAGGACATCTCGCTGCGGGTCATCCACCGCGGCGTCGGTGCCATCACCGAGGGCGACATCAACCTGGCGATCGCTGACAACGTCATCGTGCTCGGGTTCAACGTCCGCGCGGAGGGCAAGGCAACAGAACTGGCCACCCGAGAGGGCATCGACATCCGGTACTACTCGGTGATCTACGCGGCCATCGACGAGATCGAGGCTGCGCTCAAGGGCATGCTCAAGCCGGAGTTCGAGGAGGTGCAACTGGGCACGGCCGAGGTCCGCGAGGTCTTCCGGGTGCCGCGCATCGGCAATGTTGCCGGCTGCCTGGTCCGCTCCGGGACGATTGTGCGTAACAGCAGGGCGCGGTTGGTCCGGGACGGTGCGGTGGTCGCGGACAACTTGACGGTGGAGTCGCTGCGCCGGTTCAAGGACGACGCGACCGAGGTTCGTGAAGGTTTCGAGTGCGGGATTGGGCTCGGGTCGTTCAACGACATCAAGCCCGAGGACGTCATCCAGACCTTCGAGTTCCGCGAGAAGCCGCGCGACTGACGCCCTACCCGAGTTGATCATCGGAACCTGGGGGGTGATCGGCCTAAACCGGCTAACAAACCCCTGATCTTCCGATGATCAACTCGGCGCGTCACGGAGGGGAGGTTGCCGGCGGTGTTCACCGCGACGATGTGGTGCGACATCCAGCTCGGCGATGTCGCGTCACTGAAGATGAAACGCTCCGCCGTACGCCCGATCGTGGCCGAGCTCCGGCGCCGCTACGACGTGGCCGCAGCCGAAGTGGGCGCCCACGACCTGCACCGGCGTGCCGAGATCGGCGTGGCCACCGTGGCCTCGACCGCTGGGCAGGTCGGGGAGGTGCTCGACGCGTGCGAGCGGTTCGTCGCAGCTCGGCCCGACATCGTGCTGCTCTCCGTGCGCCGGCAACTGTTCTCTCACACAGACGACCTTGCTGAGTCCACCATTTCCGCGACAGATGAGGACAATTCCGATGGCTGACGCCGCCCGAGCCCGCCGACTGGCGGTACGAATCCGCGAGATCGTCGCCTCCACCCTCGAGCACCAGATCAAGGACCCGCGGCTGGGCATGGTCACCATCACCGACGCCAAGGTGACCGGTGACCTTCGCGAGGCCAGCGTCTTCTATACCGTCTACGGCGACGACGCCGAGGTCGCCGGCTCAGCCATCGCCCTGGAGAGTGCTCGCGGGGTTCTGCGCAGCGCGGTCGGCAAACAGACCGGCATCAAGTTCGTGCCCACCCTGACCTTCGTCAGCGATGCGGTACCCAAGACCGCCCAGGACGTGGAGGATGCCCTGGCCCGCGCGCGGCAGATCGATGCCGAGGTCGCGGCCAAGCGGCACGGCGCGGAGTATGCAGGTGACGCGGACCCATACCGGCAGCCGCGTGCTGATGACGACGACGGGACCGACGAGGCCGACCCCGACGGCTCCCACCCCCAGGGCGACGAGGAAGTCGATCGAGTCGCCAAGCACGCGCAGTGATGGGCGCCCAGTGTTGAACCCGTTGGTTCAAGGTGCCCTTCACTCGATTGCGATCCGGCTGTTGACGGCTCGATGACCGCCCAGCGCGGGGTGCTCTCCCTTGCTGCCCCGGCGTTGGTCGTCCTGGCCGCCGAACCGCTGTATCTGCTCGTCGACACCGCGGTGGTCGGCCATCTCGGCTCCATTCCGCTTGCCGCGCTGGCCCTGGGGGGTGGAGCTTTCGCCTTCGCAGCGTTCCAGTTCAACTTCCTGGCCTACGGCACGACGAGTGTGGCTGCCCGGAGATTCGGCGCGGGTGACATCGAGGGAGCGCGCGGACAGGGGGTGCAGGCCTCCTACCTTGCCGTCGGCATCGGCCTGGCGATGATCGTGTTCTTCCAACTGTTGGCTGACCCGATCACCAGGACCCTGGCCGGCGGTGCCGGGACCGTACAGGCACAGGCGGAACTCTGGCTGCGGATCGCCAGCCTGGGAGCTCCGATGGTCCTGCTGACCCTGGCCGGCAACGGCTGGATGCGCGGCGTACAGGACACCAGGCGGCCGCTGCGCTATGCCCTGATCGCGAACATCATCAGCGCCGCACTGTGCCCGCTGTTGGTCTATCCGGCCGGAATGGGCCTGGCGGGGTCGGCTGTGGCCAATGTCGTGGGCCAGTCGGTGGGCGCCGCCCTCTTCCTGACCGCCCTCTGGCACGACACCCGTCGCCGCCGACCCGACCGCGAAGTCCTGCGTGCCCAGATCGTGATGGGCAGGGACCTGGCGATTCGTAACCTCGTACTACAGGGCTCCTTTCTGGTCGCCGCCGGAGTGGCCGCACGAATCGGCACGGCCGAAGTCGGCGCCCACCAGATCGCGTTGCAACTGTGGTTTTTCCTTGCCCTGGTCCTGGACAGTTTCGCCATTGCTGCCCAGTCCCTGGTGGGCGAGAGTCTCGGAGCGAGTCGGCTGGAAGAAGCGCGTGCCACCGCATGGCGGGTAGCGCGCTACGGCACCGTCAGCGGAGCGGTGGTGGCGGTCCTCCTGTTGGTCGGACGCGACGCCATTCCGCAGGTGTTCTCCACCGATGCGGCCGTGCTCGCCGGCACGGCGACGATCTGGTGGTGGTTCGCGCTGATGCAGCCGTTGGCCGGACTGGTCTTTGCTCTCGACGGTGTGCTGATGGGATCGGGCGACGTGGCCTTCCTCCGCACCCTCACGATCGCCGCGGGCCTTGGCGGTTTTCTGCCCCTGACCTTGCTCTCCATCCCGCTCGGCTTGGGTCTGCACGGGATATGGGCCGGTATCACTGCCTTGATCGTCGTCCGGCTGATCGGTGGATGCCTACGGGTACGCGGTGGACGCTGGGCGGTCCCCGGTGGCGGGGCCGGCTGAGCGACGACTCCGGCCGAGCCCGGCTGTGCCGATCGAGGCGCTGCGGGGAGCTGTGCCACAGTGGCCGCGTGCTGCAGGATGACTCGTCCGCCGAGGGCACCGCCGAACGGCTGGTTGTGCGGCTGCGCGGCCTCGGCGGAGTGGTTGTCGCCTTCTCGGGCGGCGTTGATTCCGGGGTGGTGCTAGCTGCGGCGGTGCGCGCGCTCGGCCACAGCCAGGTAATTGCCGCGACGGCGGTGTCGGGAAGCCTGCCCGCCGAGGAACTCGAGGCAGCCGCGGCCTTTGCCCGCAGCGTCGGAGTCAGGCACCTGAGGCCGCGAACCGACGAACTGTCCCGACCGGGCTATCGTGCGAACGACGGGGATCGCTGCTACTTCTGCAAGGCCGAACTCCTCGACGTCCTGCTGCCCCTGGCCGCGGCGCATGACCTGCCCTACGTCGCAACCGGGACCAATGCCGACGACCTGCGGGCCGGCTTCCGGCCGGGCATCCGGGCCGCGGCCGAGCGAGGCGCGATCCGCCCGCTGGCTGATGCAGGCCTCACAAAGGACGACGTACGCACGATCGCGCGGGGGTGGTTGTTGCCGTTGTGGGACAAGCCGGCTGCGGCCTGCCTGTCGAGCCGCATCGCATTCGGCATCGAGATCACACCGCACCGGCTGGCCAGAGTCGATCGGGCCGAGCGGGCACTTCGCTCGGCCCTGCGCGGAGCTGGCCTGCACCCCCGCAACCTCCGCGTCCGGGATCTGGGCCACACCGCCAAGGTGGAGCTCGATGTCGAGCTGATCCCGACGCTTTGCGCGCGCCCGGAACTCCTCGCGGTTGTAACCGGCTTCGATCGGGTCGAGGTGGACCCGGCCGGCTTCCGATCGGGCGCGATGAACGAACTCCTGGTCGACCCGGCACGCTTCCGATGACCTGACGTCGGCGAGTGTCAGTCGCGTGGGCTGAGAACGCAGAACTCGTTGCCCTCGGGGTCAGCCAAGACGACCCAGCCCACGTCGCTGGATTGGCCGACATCGATGCGGCGCGCACCCATGGACACCAGCCGCTCGACCTCGACGGCCTGGTCATCAGTTGCTCGCGGCGCCAAGTCCATGTGCACCCGGTTCTTGACCGTTTTTCCTTCAGGCACTGGTACGAAGACCAGCCCCTGACCACGTTCCTGCACCGGAATGCTGTCTCCTTTGGTCAGCGCGTGCGGCGGAACCAGCACCACCTCGTCCGATGCTTCATAGACCGTCTGCCACCCCAGGACCTCCGCCCACCATCGTGCCTGCGCCGCCACGTCCACACTGTCGACCACCACCGTGTACCACCGCACACTCACAGCAATCCCCTCTCCGGACCGGGACGATCCCGGTCCGGTGATCCTCTCGCTGACCACCGACATCACCTGTCGGTAACGGCAGAAGCGTGCGAATCCGGTGGTGCCGTAGGTGCGACGGAGCGCCCGGCCAATAGCTGCACTGACGCCACGCTTGATGCGCACCGCCCCCTGGGTGGCCCCGACGCTCCGTCAGGACTCGAGGTACCTGCCGCGCTGCCTCGCCAGCACTTTCGCGGCGAAGACGGCCGCGCCAAAGCCATTGTCGATGTTGACGACCGCCACGCCAGGAGCGCAGGAGTTGAGCATCGTCAGCAGCGCCGCGAGCCCTTCGAAGGCGGCGCCGTATCCCACGCTGGTCGGAACCGCCACCACGGGGGTCGAGATCAACCCCCCGACCGCGCTGGCCAGGGCGCCATCCATCCCGGCGACCACGATCACCACGTCGGCGGCATCCAGTTCAGCCCGCACAGCGATCAGCCGATGCAGGCCGGCGACGCCGACGTCCTCGATTCGGGTCACTGCGGCACCCAGGGCCCTGGCTACAAAGGCGGCTTCAGCAGCCACCGGCGCGTCCGATGTGCCGGCCGACACGATTGCGACGCGGCCGGTCTCGACCGGTGTAGAACCAAGAAGTGCGCAGCGGGCCACTGGATCGACGACAGCCTCGGGCCAGCGGGACCGGATCGCCTCGGCGGTCGGCGTATCGACCCGGGTCGCCAGTGCCAGCGGTCCGTTCTCGTGCAGCCCGGCAAGGCAGCTCAGCACCTGATCGACGGTCTTTCCTTCGGCATAGACGACCTCGGGGATCCCGGTTCGTTCGGCGCGTTCCACGTCAAGGCGGGCAAAGCCGAGATCAAGCACCGCAGTGCGGTCCTGATCTCTAGGAGTCGGGCCGCCCGAGGGCTGCAGATCCTCAGTCACAGCTGCCATGGTGCCGGGTCGGGGAGTATGGGCTCCCGTGACCTCCACCGGACCCGATGGGCTCACCGTCGTCGACAAGCCCCCGGGCCTCACCTCGCACGACGTCGTGGCCCGAATGCGGCGCCTGGCCGACACCCGCAGAGTGGGTCATGCCGGAACGCTGGATCCGATGGCAACGGGCGTCCTGGTCGTCGGCCTGGGCCGCGCCACCCGCCTGCTCGGCTACGTGTCCGGACAGGACAAGGCCTACACCGCCACGATCCGGCTGGGCGTGCGTACCGGCACCGACGATGCCGCCGGAGAGGTGACCGACACGGTGAGCACCGCAGCGGTCAGCGAGGACGCCATTCGGTCCGGGCTCGCCGCCCTGACCGGGCAGATTGAACAGGTGCCGTCCTCGGTCAGCGCGATCAAGGTGGCCGGCCGCCGTGCTTATGCCCGGGTACGCGCGGGGCAGCAGGTCACCCTGGCAGCCCGACCGGTCACGATCTCGGCGCTGGACCTGGTGGCATTTCGCCGGCCGACGCCACATTTGATCGACCTCGATGTCACCGTCGAATGCTCCACCGGAACCTACGTGCGTGCCCTGGCCAGAGATCTGGGTGCCGGGCTCGGAGTGGGCGGCCATTTGAGGCAGCTGCGTCGTACTCGGGTCGGCACATTCACCCTCGACGAGGCGAAGACCCTAGCCGACCTCGTCGATGCGCCGATCACGTACAGCCTCGCGGCCGCGGTGCGCCGTAGCTTCCCCGAGGTCTCGGTCGACACCGAAACCGCGCGAGCGCTGGGCCACGGCCAGCGAATATCAGCTCGGGGGGTTCCCGGCGTCTACGGCGTGTTCGATCCCGAAGGCAGCCCGGTCGCCCTTGTCGAAGACCTCGATGGGCAGGCCCGGCCAATCGTCGGCTTCACCTGAGATGCTGGCTAGGGGTCCCCCAGTCCCACTCGGGAACACCAGCACCGAGAACCGACGTTAACCTTCACCTTGAGCCACCACCCCGTCCGACAATCGAGAGGGCACCCGTGACCGAGATCCTGGCCCGCCCGACTCAGCTTTCCGCCGACCTGCCGCTGCAGGTCGTGCCGTCGGCACGTCCGGTCGATGCGGTACGGCGGACCGAGATCTTGGCCGATCCAGGCTTCGGTCAGCACTTCACCGACCACATGCTGTCGATCAGCTGGAAACGCGGCCAAGGTTGGCATGAGGCGACACTTGGGCCCTTCAAGCCGCTGCAGCTGCATCCGAGCGCCGCCGTGCTGCATTACTCACAGAGCATCTTCGAAGGCCTCAAGGCGTTCAATCTCGACGACGGTGGCCTAGCAGTGTTCCGCCCGGATGCCAACGCTGCGCGCTTCCAGCGCTCGGCTGCCCGGATGGCGATGCCGGCCCTTCCCGAGGATGCCTTCGTGGCAGCTGTCGAGGCGCTGGTGAGCATCGATCGCGCCTGGGTACCCTCAGGCGGGGACCAGAGCTTGTACTTGCGCCCGTTCATGTTCGCCACCGAGGCCTTTCTGGGGGTCCGGCCGGCGCGTGAGTACCTGTGCCTGTTCATCGCCTCGCCGTCGGCTGCCTATTTCCCGCAGGGGGTCAGGCCGGTGACCGTGTGGCTGTCCGAGGATTACATCCGCGCGGCACCCGGTGGCTGCGGCGCCGCAAAGACCGGCGGCAACTACGCCGCCAGTCTGCTGGCTCAGGAGCAGGCTGCCGTGGAGGGCTGCGATCAAGTGGTCTGGCTGGATGCCGTCGAGCGCAGCACCGTCGAGGAAATGGGCGGGATGAACCTGTTCTTCGTCTTCGATCGCGGTGCCGGATCAGAGATCGAACTCGTCACCCCGGAACTCACCGGCACCCTGTTGGCCGGCATCACCCGAGATGCGCTGATCACCCTCGCCGGCGCGCATGGGTATGCCGTGTCCGAGCGCAGAATCACCGTCGACGAATGGCGAAAGCGGGCCGCCGACGGTTCCCTGCGCGAAGCCTTCGCCTGCGGTACCGCAGCCGTGATCACCCCCATCGGCAGGGCCCGCAGCACCGGCGGGGACTTCACGATCGGCGACGGGGAGCCCGGTCCGATCACGATGGCGCTACGCGAGGAACTGCTCGCCATCCAGCATGGCAGCGTGGCCGACCGGTACGGCTGGATCCACCGGATCGGGTAGTCGAAGACGATGCGGAGCTGGCGAGGTGCCGAGCGAACACCGAGTGGCTGGGGCCGCTCGGTGGTCACCATCGGCATGTACGACGGGGTCCATCGTGGCCATCAGCACTTGCTAGAGGCCACCGTAGGGCGCGCACATGCTGCCGGAATCTCCTCGGTGGCCGTCACGTTCGACCCGCATCCGAGCGAAGTAGTCCGCCCCGGTTCCCATCCGCCGATCCTGACCTCGGTCAACCGCAAGGCCGAACTGCTGGCTGGACTCGGGCTCGACGGGCTCTGCGTCATCCCGTTCACCGCCGAGTTCAGCCGGTTGCGTCCCGACGAGTTCGTGCATTCGGCACTGGTGGCGCACCTGCACGCGTCCGTGGTCGTGGTGGGGGAAAACTTCCGCTTTGGACACAAGGCAGCTGGCACCGTCGACACGCTGCGGGAACTAGGTGAGCGGTTCGGCTTCCAGACCGAGGTCGTGGGGATCCAGCGGGTCGGCGACGTGCCGCTGTCCTCAACCTACATCCGGGCCTGTGTCGCGGCCGGAGACATGTCTGCCGCGGCTGCAGCGCTCGGCCGACACCACCGCGTGGAAGGCATCGTCGTCCGAGGGGAGCGTCGGGGCAGAGAGCTGGGGTTCCCTACCGCCAACGTCGAACCGCCGGTGCACACCGCCATTCCAGCCGACGGGGTCTATGCCGGCCGACTGATCCGGGACGGCAAGCCGCTGCCGGCGGCGATCTCGGTCGGGACCAACCCGACGTTCTCCGGTGTGCTGCGCCGAGTGGAGGCGTTCGTCCTGGACTTCACAGACGATCTCTACGGGGAGCATGTCGCCGTGGAATTCGTCTTCCGATTGCGCGGAATGGAGCGGTTCGACAAGGTGGCGGACTTGGTCTCGGCCATGGAGGGTGACGTAGCGCGCACCCGCGAGATCCTTAACGAGATTCGATAACTGATACCCTGAGATGTCACGCCGAACTCGGCGTGCGCAGCGTATTCACTCAGCCTCTCGTGAATCAGACCGAGGGCGATGCGCGACCTGTGAAGGAGAACCAAAATATGGGTCTGTCCACATCAGTCAAGAAGGACATCAGTACCGAGTACGGAACGGTCGAGAATGACACCGGCTCACCAGAAGTGCAGGTCGCGATGCTCACCCAGCGCATTCGGGACCTGACCGAACACCTCAAGTTCCACAAGCACGATCACCACAGCCGCCGCGGCCTGCTCCTGCTAGTCGGGCGCCGCCGCCGGCTGCTCAACTACTTGGCGAAGATCGACATTGACCGGTACCGGTCGCTCATCGAGCGTCTCGGCCTTCGCCGCTAGCACCACCCCCGTACGGCGCCCGCCGTACGGTCTTCCATGCCGAGGAACGGCCTGGCGGACGAGGGGACCGGATCGAAACCGGTCCTCGGTAGTGGCTCCCGGGAATGTGGATTCTCCCGCCCGAGGGCTTCGATCGAAGACCGGACGCGGTCCAGTGTCTCGACCTCGTCTCTTCGCCGCCCGCGGTGACGTACGAGAGGACCACATGTCCGCACTTTCGCAAGATGCGCCCGACGAGGGCGTGTACACCGCAACAGCAACGATTGACAACGGACGATTCGGCACCCGCGAGGTCGGCTTCGAGACCGGCCGCTTGGCCCGTCAGGCCGCCGGATCCGTCGTCGCCACCCTGGGCGAGACCCTCCTGCTCTCGGCCACCACGGCCAGCAAGTCACCTCGGGAGCACCTCGACTTCTTTCCGCTCACCGTCGACGTCGAGGAGCGGATGTATGCCGCGGGCCGGATCCCCGGATCCTTCTTCCGTCGTGAGGGCCGCCCGAGTGAGGACGCGATCCTCACCTGCCGGCTCATCGACCGCCCGCTGCGTCCGACGTTCGCCAAGGGTCTGCGCAACGAGGTCCAGGTCGTCATCACGGTCATGTCCTTGGACCCCGACCACCTCTACGACGTCCTGGCCATCAACGCGGCATCGATGTCCACCCAGCTGTCCGGCTTGCCGTTCTCCGGCCCGGTCGGAGCCGTCCGGGTGGCCCTTCTAGAGGGACAGTGGGTCGCCTTTCCCGGTCACTGCGAGCTGGAGTCGGCTGTGTTCGACATGGTCGTGGCCGGGCGGGTGCTCCCGGACGGTGACGTCGCGATCATGATGGTCGAGGCCGAAGCCACGACCAAGACCGTCGAACTGGTCGCCAATGGTGCTGGCGCCCCGACCGAGGACGTCGTGTCGGCAGGCCTCGAGGCCGCCAAGCCGCACATCTTGGCACTCTGCCAGGCGCAGTCCGCGCTGGCTGCGAGGGCTGCCAAGCCAACCGTCGATTTCCCGCGTTTCCTGGACTACACCGACGATGTCTATGCCGCAGTCGAGGCGCACGCGGGTGAGTCGCTGTCTGCTGCTCAGCAAATTGCCGACAAGGTCGACCGCGAGAACGAGACGGATCGGATCAAGGAGGACACGAAAGCCGCCCTTGCCGAGCAGTTCGAAGGTCGCGAGAAGGAGATTTCCGCCGCGGTCCGCGCCGTCACCAAGAAGGTGGTCCGGCAGCGCATCCTGCGCGACAAGGTCCGGATCGATGGCCGCGGGCTGTCCGACATCCGGCCGCTGACCGCCGAGGTCGAGGTCATCCCCAGGGTGCACGGCTCGGCGCTGTTCGAGCGGGGCGAGACCCAGATCCTCGGCGTCACCACGCTGAACATGCTCCGCATGGAGCAGATGGTCGACACGCTCAACCCGGAGAACCGCAAGCGCTACATGCACAACTACAACTTCCCGCCGTACTCCACCGGTGAGACCGGCCGAGTGGGCTCGCCCAAGCGTCGCGAGATCGGGCACGGCGCGTTGGCCGAGCGGGCGTTGTTGCCGGTGCTGCCCACGCGCGAGGAGTTTCCATACGCCATCCGTCAGGTCTCGGAGGCGTTGGGTTCCAACGGGTCCACATCGATGGGTTCGGTGTGTGCATCGACCATGGCGCTGCTCAACGCTGGGGTGCCGCTGCGCGCTCCGGTCGCCGGCATCGCGATGGGCCTGGTGTCCGACGAGGTCGACGGAAAGATCGAGTACGTGGCGCTGACCGACATCCTCGGCGCCGAGGATGCCTTCGGCGACATGGACTTCAAGGTCGCCGGCACGAAGGAGTTCGTGACTGCGCTGCAGCTGGATACCAAGCTCGACGGAATCCCGTCGGACGTGCTGGCCGCAGCGCTCACCCAGGCGAAGGCAGCCCGGCTGCACATCCTCGACGTCATGAACGAGGCGATCGACGGGCCGGACGAGATGAGCCCTTACGCCCCACGGGTGACCAGCGTCAAGATCCCGGTCGACAAGATCGGAGCGGTCATCGGGCCCAAGGGTCAGATGATCAACGCGATCCAGGACGAGACCGGTGCGGACATCACCATCGAGGATGACGGCACGATCTACGTCGGCGCCACCGATGGCCCGTCGGCCCAGGCGGCCGTGGATCGGATCAACGCGATCGCCAATCCGCAGATGCCCAAGGTAGGGGAGCGCTTCCTAGGAACCGTCGTCAAGACGACGACCTTCGGCGCATTCGTCTCGCTGCTGCCTGGCCGCGACGGCCTGGTCCACATCAGCAAGCTAGGCAGCGGCAAGCGGATCGGCAAGGTCGAGGACGTGGTCAGCGTTGGTGACAAGCTGCAGGTCGAGATCCTCGAGATCGACGCCCGCGGCAAGATCAGTCTCGCTCCGGTGGCAGACAACACCGGCAGCGAGAACGGTGCCCCGCAGGCTGTGCCTGCGGACGCTGAGTCCGCCAGCGTCTGACCTCGCGACACGCATCGTGAGGACCGGGGTTGATCGACCGGTGCGCGCAGCGCTCGAGTCTCCAAGAACTCGGCAGCGCGCCAGCACTCGTACGCTCGACCGGGACTCCTCCGGCGGCATCGTCCGCCGGACGGTCCTGCCGGGCGGGTTGCGAGTGATCACCGAGTCCATGCCCTCGATGCTCTCGGCATCGTTGGGTATCTGGGTAGGTGTCGGATCACGGGACGAGACACCGCCGCTGGCAGGTGCCTCGCACTACCTGGAACATCTGCTGTTCAAGGGAACCCGTCGTCGGAGCGCGCTGCAGATCGCGTCGGAACTCGACGCGGTCGGCGGTGAGCTGAACGCGTTCACCGCCAAGGAGCACACCTGCTACTACGCCACTGTCCTGGCCAGCGATCTCCCGCTTGCCGTTGATGTCGTGGGAGACCTGGTCACCAGTGCCATCATCCGCGGCGCCGACGTCGACAACGAGCGGGGCGTCATCCATGAAGAGATCGCGATGCGCGACGACGAACCCGGCGATGCGGTCTATGACCTCTTCAGTGAGGCGCTCTTCGGCGACACCTCGCTCGGGCGTCCAGTTCTGGGTACGACCCAGTCGATCACCGACCTCAGCCGGGCGCAGATCGCCGGCTACTACCGCCGCCGCTATCGACCCCAGTCGATGGTCGTCGCGGCTGCGGGTGCCGTTGATCACGCCACCGTCCTGCGCTTGGTGCGCAAGGCGTTTGCCGATCAGCTCAGCACGGACGTCGATCCGGACCCCGTCCGACAGGACGACGTCGCTCGGACCGCCCCGGCGCGGCAGGTGGCCCTGATCGATCGCCCGACCGAGCAGGCGCACATCCTGCTCGGCGGTTTCACGCCCGGTCGGCACGACGATCGCAGGTACGCACTCAGTGTGCTGAACACCGCCCTGGGCGGCGGCATGAGTTCTCGGCTCTTCCAGGAGATCAGAGAGAAGCGCGGTCTGGCCTACAGCGTCGGATCATCGGTCTCGCACTACGCGGGCGTCGGGTCCTACAACGTCTACGCCGGATGTGCGCCGCGCAACGTCGACGAGGTGCTCGGCCTCATCCGTGCCGAACTCGATCAGGTGGCGGTCAAGGGGTTGTCGACCGAGGAAGTGGAGCGCGCCAAGGGTCAGCTCCGCGGCGGCATCGTGCTGGGTATGGAGGACACCGGGTCGCGGATGAGCCGGATCGCCAAGTCCGAGCTCAATTTCGGGGAATACCACAGTGTGCCCCGGGTCCTCGACGATGTCGCGGCGGTCACCGTGGCCGACGTCAGCGAGATCGCTGCAGAGGTGCTCGCCGGGCCGCTGTGCCTATCCGTGGTCGGACCCTTCGCAGATCACGACTTCTCGTCCGTCGTAGCCGCCTGACGCAAGTCCTCGGCGATCCGGGCCCCGATCTCGCGCAACAGCACGCGCGCGTCGTCAATCGGGTCGCGGTCGTCCCCAGCGCTGCCTGTCAGCGAGTAACACGCGGTGATCCCGGTGAGATCAGCGTCGTCGGAGAAGCGGCCGGCGACCGCGATGACCGGCTTTCCGGCAGCTCGGGCGGCCGCCACCACGGCTTGCGGCGCCTTGCCCGTACTCGTCTGCACGTCCCAGCTACCTTCACCGGTGACAACCGCATCAGCGTCGGCGATGGCCTGTCCGGTCCCGGTGAGTTCCAGTACGTACTGGCCGCCGGAAACGACCCGTACGCAGTCGGTGGCCAGCAAGGGCGCGAGAAAGCCACCGGCCGCGCCTGCGGCGGGCAGGCTTCGAACGTCCACACCGGCGGCGGCGATCAGGCGCTCCGCCCAGTTCTCCAAACCCGCCTCCAGGGCCGCGATCTGGGCGGCGTTGGCACCCTTCTGCGGGGCGAACACCCGTGCGGCTCCGTGCTTGCCCGTCAACGGCGAGTCGACGTCGGTGGCAACGACGAGGCTGACCCCGTCGAGCACCGCAAGCATCGGCTCGAAGTCCACCGACGCCACATCCCTGAGCCCTGCCCCGCACGGCCGTACCGGCTGACCGTGCTGGTCCAGGATGCGGGCTCCCAACGCCGCCGCGACGCCCATGCCGCCGTCGGTAGAGGCACTGCCGCCGATACCGATGACCAGCTCACGGCAGCCGAACTGGATTGCCGCTCGCATCGCAACTCCGACGCCGTACGTCGAGGACCGCATCGGCGATCGCTGCCCCTCCGGCAGCCGAGCCAGCCCGCAGATCTCGGCCAACTCGACGAGTGCAGTCGAGCCACGGATGCCGATCCGGACCGAGCGAGCTTCGGTGAGCGGCCCGGCGGCGGTCACGGTCAGCGGGCGGAAGCCGCTGGCCACGGCTGCATCCAGCGTTCCCTCGCCCCCGTCGCCGATCGGTCGTAGCTCGACATTCAGTGCGGTTGGCCCTTGAAGCAGTCCACTGCGCAACTCCGCACAAACGTCGATCGCGGCCAGGCAACCCTTGAACTTGTCCGGCGCGAGCAGCACGGTCCGTGTCGTGGCCACCCGACTATGGTGGCGCCCTATGAGCGAGACCGGGGCGCAATCAGCTGGCGAGCCGCTTGGCGAACTGATCAGGGTCGGCGTCCTCGGTGGCCGAGGCCGCATGGGCGCGCAGGTCTGCCGGGCGGTCGACGAGGCCCCGGATCTGGAGCTCGTAGCCAACGTCGATGCTGGCGATTGGTTGTTCAACGTCTCCGACGCTGCCGCTGATGTGGTGGTGGACTTCACCGGCCCGGACGTGGTGATGGACAACATCCGCTTCTGCATCGACCAGAACATCCACTGCGTCGTGGGCACGTCCGGGTTCGACGACGAGAAGATCGAGACTGTCCGACAGTGGCTCGAGCCCAAGCCCGGACTCGCCGTACTGATCGCCCCCAACTTCGCCATCGGTGCGGTGCTGTCCATGCGCTTCGCTGCCCTGGCCGCGCGATATTTCGACTCCGCCGAGGTCATCGAGATGCATCACCCCCAAAAGATCGATGCCCCGAGTGGCACGGCATTCCGCACGGCTCAGCTCATCGCTGAGGCTCGCCGTAAGGCCGGGCTGGCTGACATGCCAGATGCCACGCGACAGGACAACATTGGCGCCCGCGGGGTGGACCTCGAAGGGGTTCGGATTCACTCAGTCCGCATGGCTGGCCTCCTTGCCCATCAGGAGATCCTCTTCGGCACCGAGGGCGAGACCCTGACAATCCGGCACGACACCCTCAACCGGAACTCGTTCATGCCCGGTGTCCTGTTGGCTGTACGCAAAGTGGCAGCCCATCCAGGTCTGACCGTCGGGCTCGACCCGCTGCTGGATGGCTGACCTCGGCACTGCGGGCGCGGCCTGCACCTGATCTTCAGGGGCCGTTCAGTTGGCTCCCCGCATGGTTCCTGCATCCCGCCGGTATGGCCGGCGCCGCAGGAGGGACCAGACAATGCACCGAACGCTCACGTCACTGACGAACAGCACCTGCAGACTTCGTCGAGCCACACTGCGACCGATAGCCGGGATGGCCCTGGTCGGCGTCCTCCTGCTCTCGGCATGCTGCGAGAACTCGCCCACCGACACCGCCGCGACCCCCGAGTCGACCCTGCACACCGCACCGGACAGCGCGCGAATCGATCTGGTCATGCCCACCTTCTCGGATCCGACGACGATCACCAATCCACTGTTCCCGATCAGCGAGCTCACCCAGGTCGTCCAGGTCGGGAACGAAGCGGATGTGATGCTGCGACATGAGATCACCCTGCTACCCGAGATCAAGACGATCGCCTGGGCGGGCCGAGAGATCGACACGGTGGTCTCGCAGTTCGCCGGCTACGGCGACGGCCGGATCATGGAGGTCGCACGCGACTTCTTCGCCCAGGCCGACGACGGCTCGGTCTGGTACTTCGGGGAGGACGTGGAGAACTACGTCGACGGCGTTCTCGACAACACCGACGGGACCTGGCTGGCCGGCAAGGACGGTCCGCCCGGAATGATCATGCCTGCCAACCCGCAGGTGGGTGATGTGTACCGGCCGGAGAACATTCCGGGCTTGGTGTTCGAGGAAGTGACCGTCAAGTCCGTCACCGAGACAGTGGACGGCCCGCAGGGCCCGGTCTCCGATGCGATCCTGGTCGAAGAACTGCTGCAGGACGGCGTCCTTGAGGACAAGATCTTCGCGCCTGGCTACGGCGAGTTCATGGCCCAGGTGCCCTCGGAGCACGAGCATGTCAACGTCTCCATCGGGGTTCCGCTCGATGCTGTCGCCGGCAGTCCTCCGGCCGAAGTGGAGCGCTTGGCCGCCCTGAGTGCTGATCTCTACGCCGCCGCTGGAGCGCCAGATTGGCCGGCGGTGACGGCGCTGCTGGTTTCCCTGACCGGCGCCTGGGCCAGCTACCGGGAAACCGGGGTTCCGCCGTTGACGTCCGAGGGCATGGATTCCGCCCTCGTGGAGGTCACGACCGCCGCTGGTGCACAGCGGGCCGCTGCGACCCAGCAGGCCGCTAACGACCTTGCCTACGTGGTCACCGACCTGCGGCTGCGCCACGAGCCACCAGCAGCGGTCGACGTCGGACGGATGGACATCCTGGCGCGCCAGATCCTGCTCGATGCGGCTGCCGAGCAGCAAGAATTGGTCATGGGGGACCTCACGCACGCCGAGGCGCTGTGGGCCCGGACCTCCCACACCGTCCGGGCCTGCGCTGCAAGCGGCATCGACGGCCTGTTGACTGACCTGCGCGAATCGGCCGAATCAGCTGACTATCCTGCCACCGCGGACGCCGCCCTAGCCCTGCGTCAGCTCCTGGCCGGGCTATGACACCAGTTGGCTATCCAGTCGTTGAGGGTTGCCATCCGCCGCCAGCCCCGGCGTACCCGGGACAGGGCATCGCGAGAAGCCAGCCACGGCTGGTCTCCATACTCCCGGGATGCGCTCAGGGTGCGGAATCGCAAGAGTTCCAGCCTTGGATGGTCCTTGTCGTACCCTGATGGGCGGGTCCTGATCGGGTTGCCACCGATGGTCCAGCCGGACTTGCGCAGGCCGTCGAGCTCCTCCTCCAGAGCAGTGCCGAGGTGATCGTCGGCGATCGCCCGGCGCATCCGCTGAACCTGGTCTGGCTCGAGGCGCCATGCGCCACCAGCGAGCAACAGCCCAGCGGCCGAGATCTGCACGTAGAGGCCCCCGCCGCCGGACCCGTGCACGACCGCCCCGGCGTGGGTCTTGTACGGCGTCTTGTCCTTGGCGAAGCGCACGTCGCGGTACGGGCGGAAGAACTTCGCCTCCCCGAACTCCGGCGCCAGTTCGGCCAGGAGCGCCTCCATCGGCGCCTTCACGCACTCCTCGTACACATCGCGGTGATCGGTCCAGTAGGACTTGGAGTTGTCCGCTTCCAGGCCCTCATAGAAAACCACGGCATGTTCTGGAAAGCCGGTGAAGCTCATGCCGGCCGGCCCGGATCGGCATCTTGCTCGATCGAGGTGTGCAGGAAGATCTCGCGAAGCGGGCTCCCGTCGGCATCCAGGGTCCGGATCCAGCCCGCCTCCTCCCATCCGGCTGAGCCGAAGAAGGTCCGGGCGGCGAGATCGTTCTCCGGCACCCAGGTGACCAGGTTGACGAGCCCGTCCTGTCTGGCCATGTCCACGGTGGCCGCCAGCAGCCGGCTCCCATGTCCGCGTCTGCCCCATCGTGGCTCGACGAGCAGTGTGGCGATCTCGCCGGTCGGCCCGTTCTCGGGCTCGCCGGCCAACTCCCCATCGACACCGCTCTCGATGGCGACGTCGCCGCTCTCGGCGGGACCGAAGGCGACCATCCCGACGATCGTGTCCTGTTCTCGGGCGACCAGTACGTGGTGCCCCGGCGTCGGCGGTGCCTCGATGGTCTGCGCCCACTGCGCGACCACCTCGTCTGCGACCAGTCGGTCCAGAACCGCCGCGGGCACGACCGATGTTCCGGCACGGGCCCAGCTAGTACGTTGGATCCGAGCCACGTCGCCGGCCTCCTCCGGGCGGGCCCGGCGCACGTTCACATCGGCCATGCCATCCAGCGTGACAGACCACTCAGGCCCGGGTTCGATCAGCCCGGGCGGGTTCGGCTGCGGCGAAGCCCGATGTGTCCTTACTCGAGCATCTTGTCCAGCAGTTCGCGCAACCGCCTCCGATCGGGTGCAGACATCTTCGCCGTGACGCCGATCCCGATCCCACGCGTGCCGCGAGCGCCCGGCGGGTCCTGGCGCCCTTGTCGGTCAGCTGCAACAGAGTGACGCGGCGGTCGGAACCGACGACACGTTTGGCGACCCCTCGCTGCTCGAGCCGGCCGGCGATGCCGGTGACGTTGGATGCGTCGCAGCAAAGGTGCTCGGCCAAGTC
This sequence comes from Actinomycetota bacterium, assembly GCA_030862345.1. Lineage (GTDB taxonomy): Bacteria > Actinomycetota > Actinomycetes > Mycobacteriales > Geodermatophilaceae > JACCQS01. The sequence goes on from JALZDV010000018.1 coordinate 18,917, forward strand.
GCGCATGGGCGTCGGTTCGTACATCCGAAGTACGGCGCGAGCCTGAATCGGAGTCAGGTCGAACTCGCCCGCTAGTTCGGCGAATACCGACCGGGTGGGGTCAGCGACCCGCAGCATGCGCTGGCTGAGTTCGTGGGCCTCAGCCGGCAGTCTCCCATCGGTTGGGCTTCGCAGGCTGACTTCAGGGTGACGACGGGCGGCGACGCCATCACCGTCACCCCTGTTCATGTGCTGCTGACCACGTTGATCCCGTTAGCTCTGGGCTGAGTGGTGGCCACCCTGCTGGCTCGGCGATGAGGATCAGCAGCGTTGCGGACGCTTGCGATCGCGGGCGCAGGCGTCGGGATCGTGTCGGCCAGCATGCCGATCCAGGCTGAGGCCGACGTGGCGACGACGGTTGCCCTCGTCACGATGCACGTCCTCACCGGTGCGATCTGGTTGATTGCACTCCGCCGAGCCGCCGCCGCATTGCAATCCGAGTCGCGGTGAAGGTGTTGAGTCACCCAGGCACCGCGCTCACCCCAGCCGAACGAGCATTCCTCGAGCATCCACCTCGCGCGTTGGCTCGGATGGCGGCCGTCGGCAAGGACGGGATGCCGCACGTTTGTGCCGTGCGGCTGGTCTTTCGACCGGGGCGCCACGTGATCGTGCTGGGCGGGCGGGACGTAGCAGCCACGAGCCGGTTTCGGCATGTTCTCGGCTCGGGGCGGGCAGCGGTCGCGATCGACGGACTACTCGAAGGCCGAGGCTGGTCGCCGTGGGCCCTGGTCGTACGCGGGCGGGCTCAGGCTCTGGTCGGGCCGCCGGCGAGGAGGTCCAGGTCGAACTCGAACCTCTTCGCGATCCCCGACCGACAGGGCGTCCGCCATTCAGCGTCGGAGCCCTGTCATAGGCTGCGCCCGCCATGGAGAGGATCACTGCCGGGGGAGCGCGCCGGATTGCTCTGGCCGCACAGGGCTTCGCCGATCGTCGGCCAGCCGGTCGGGTCGACATCCGATTGATCCGTCGAGTCATCGACCGGACTTCGGTTCTGCAGATCGACTCGGTCAACGTCCTGTCGCGATCGCATTACCTGCCCATCTTCAGCCGCCTCGGCCCGTACGACCGGGGGGTCCTTGATGCGGCGTTCAGCGAACGCCGGGAGCTCTTCGAGTACTGGGCCCACGAAGCGTCCTATGTCGACATTCGACTGTTCCCGGCGCTGCGCTGGCGGATGCAGGATGCGCACGATCAGGCCTGGGGCAACATGGTTCGTCTGCAGAGGGAGCGTCCCGGCTTCGTGGAGAACGTGTTAGCTCAGGTCTGCGAGGAGGGGCCACTGACCGGGGCTGTACTGCGACCGAACGGCCCGAGGCGACCTGGCTCGATGTGGAACTGGCACGAGGGAAAGGTGGCCCTGGAATGGCTGTTCTTCACCGGCGTGCTGAGCGCGGTGCGTCGGACGCAGGCATTCGAACGCGTCTACGACCTGACGGAGCGGGTGATCCCCTCGCCGATCCTCAGCAGTCCGGCGATGCCCGAGGGCGAGGCCATGCGCGCGCTGATCCGGACCGCCGCCCACGCGCATGGGGTCGCGACCGAGCGGGATCTGCGCGACTACTTCCGGCTACCTCCAGGACCCAGCAAGCAGGCCGTCGCCGAACTCGTCGAAAGCGGTGAATTGGTCCCAGTGTCGGTGGATGCCTGGAAGGAGGTGGGCTACCTCGACCCGCGAGCACCAACTCCTCGGCGGCTGTCGGCCCGGGCGCTGCTCTCCCCGTTCGACTCGCTGATCTGGACCCGCCCGCGGGCCGAGCGGATCTTCGGCTTCACCTACCAGCTGGAGATCTACACACCGGCGGCCCGGCGCCAGCACGGCTACTACGTTCTGCCGTTCCTGCTTGGTGACCGGCTGGTGGCCAGGGTCGACCTCAAGGCCGACCGTCAGGCTGGTCTGCTGCGGGTCCTGTCAGCGCACGGTGAACCTGACATCGATGTCGCTCAGGCGGCTCCGCAACTTGCTGCTGAACTCGTCAGCATGGCCGCCTGGTTGAGCCTCGACGGGGTTGTGGTCGGCGAGCGTGGTGACCTCGCCGGCGCGCTACGGACCGCGATTGCGTCGAGGTCCTCCTGACCAGAACGATCTGCATCGGCCAGGACGCACCTGAAGCTCCGCAGGGCCGTTGCCGATCAGCGACCGTGACGCAGCAGCACGTCTCCGCTCATGGTGGACGCGCTGATTCGCAGGTCGGGTTCCCGGTCGGCGTCGCCGTCTGCGTTGGACTCGCCGGGGCCGAGCTGGGACGCGACGTCGCCGGACAAGCTGTTCACGTCAAGCCACAGCAGCAGACCCCTGGCGACCCCGATCACCACGTCACCGGACATCGTCTTGGCCTGCACCGACCCGCCACCCGCTGAACTGATGATGACGTCGCCGGAGGCCGACCGAGCGGTCAGGTCACCGGACAGGCGCCCGATCATGACATCGCCGGATGCGGTCTGTACCGAGGCTTCGATCTCGCTGACGTCGAGGCGGAGGTCGCCGGAAGCGGTGCGAACCTGGACTGGGCCCGCACCCCGGCCGATGTGAATGTCGCCACTGGCCGTGGTCACCTCGAGTGGCCCGCCCACATGCGAGAGCGAGACATCCGCGCTTGCCGTGGTCACGGTGGCGCTGTCGAGGATGCCGCGGGTCGATACCTCGGCGGTCGCAGTCTCCACGTCGATGCTCGAACCGGTGGGGACGGTGACGATGATCTCCAGGGCCGGCTGGCGCAGCATCTTGCGATCGGGCACGTCGATCCGCAGGCGCCGGGCGTCCTCGCTGAGTTGCACGCGGGTGCGTTCTGCGAGGTCTGTTCCCTTGGCGTCGTTCGGCACGACCTCGACGGATGTCTCAGTGACATCGGCTGCGGTGATCTCGACGGTGCCGGATTGGTTCCGCACCCAGACGTCGAGCGGATGTGGGGTCTCGAAGCGATAGCAGGTGGCCCCTGCGCCGGGACCGGATGCCGCGTGGTCGGCGGAGGAGGTGCTGGTCTGGCTGGAACCCGGAACGGATGTCATCTGGAACTCCTGGTAGTCAGGCGAGAAGGAAGTGGGTCCTAGGACCGGTGGTATCCCGTCAGGCGGCGCCCCGGAGGCAAGGGGGGGCCGGGTGGAGCCGGCGGCGGGGGTACCCGGGAGAGTGCGCCTGCGATGGTGCGAGTGAGCCAGGCATTGAGAGACAGGGCCGCTTCGTTCGCGCGGCTCTCTGCTGCGGACTTGACCGACTCCGGCATCCGCAGGCTGACCCGCGCCGCGCCGGCCTCACCATCGGCTTCCACGTTCACGAAGGCATCCTCGGTGGAGGGAGCGGCGGCGGGCTCTGCGGTCACCACGACCTCGGGTTCTCCCGAGCGCATCCGGATCTCCACCGATCCGGCCCCCCAAGCCGCAGTGACTTCGGCTGCGAAGGCGCTCAGCGCGTTCGTCAAGGCCAACCTGGCTCCCGGTTCCAGTGCGTCGGCGAGCAGGCGAGCGGTGTCGCGCGCCCGCTCGTCGCCCATGGCCGCGGCGGTCAGCAGGTGCGCACGCATCGTCTCGACGTACGGCGTCAGATCCATACTGGTCACTATGACGTCACGGCTGATGTCAGCGCGACTGCGGGGGCGTGGCTGCGCGGTTGTAGACCCGGTGGCTGCGCCACGGCGCCAGCAGGCGATCGGTCTGTGGCTGTCCGCCCCGCCGATGGCTGGGCTTGGTCTCGTAGTGGTGGCGGAGGTACTCGGTGTATTGTGATGTCGTCATGACGTCACTATGACGTCTTCTCTGACAGCTGTCAAGGCTGAATTTTAATGTCTGTCGGGATTGAGATGGCGCCATATCCCCTTCACGTTTGCCCGCACTGCCGGGCGGGCCGGACTTCGCAGCCCGCGAGCCGTCTCGGCCTGCCCCGGCCCGGCCGATACCCTCGCTTCGTGCCGAACCTCGTCCCGCTGCGCGTCCAAGTCATTGCTCAGACCCAGTTCACCCCGCCGGCCGACGTCCCATGGGAAACCGATGTCGACGGTGGCCAGGCGTTGGCCGAGTTTGCCGGACGGGCTTGCTACCAGTCCTGGACCAAACCCAATCCCCGAACGGCGACAAACGCTGGCTATCTGAACCACATCCTCGAGGTCGGTCACCTTTCGGTGCTCGAGCACGGCTCGGTCACCGTCTACCTGACCGGAATCTCCCGATCGCTGACCCATGAACTCATTCGACACCGGCACTTCTCCTACAGCCAGCTGTCCCAGCGCTACGTTCCCGAGCGCGATGCGGCGTTCGTGGAGCCCGAGGTCATCAGCTCGGATCCGGAACTGCACGACAGGTTTCTGGCCGCCGGCGACGCGGCACTGGCGGCCTACACAGAGCTCCTGGAGGGCCTGGAGAAGAAGTTCGCCGACGTCCAGAACGCCACATTGCGACGCAAACAGGCTCGCCAGGCCGCGCGGGCCGTCCTGCCGAATGCCACCGAGACGCGCATCGTCGTCACCGGCAACTACCGGGCCTGGCGCCACTTCATCGCCATGCGGGCCAGCGAACACGCCGATGTCGAGATCCGGGAACTCGCGATCGCCTGCCTCCGGGAGCTCCAACATGTCGCCGGCAACGTGTTCGCCGACTTCCGGATCAGCGAACTGCCCGATCGGAGCGAGGTCGCGGCCAGCCCGTACGTCAGTGAGGGATAGCGCGCTATGGCCGGCGGTAACCTGAGCCGTATGACCACGAATCCGGCAAGGCCCTTCGGACGAGTCCTCACCGCAATGGTCACGCCCTTCGCCGAGGATGCGAGCCTGGACCTCGACGGCGCCGTCCGGCTGGCCACTCACCTCGTCGACAACGACCGGCACGACGGACTGGTCCTCAGCGGCACGACGGGGGAGTCCCCGACGACCTCGGATGCGGAGAAGGAGTCGTTGCTTCGAGCCGTCATCGATGCGGTCGGAGACCGTGCGGTGATCCTGACCGGCGTCGGGACGAATGACACCTCGCACTCCATCCACCTCGCCGAGCAGGCAGCCAAGGGCGGCGCACATGGGCTGCTCGTGGTGACGCCGTACTACAACAAGCCCCCGCAGGCCGCCCTGCTGGCGCACTTCACCAGGGTGGCCGACTCGACCGATCTGCCGGTGATGCTCTACGACATTCCGGGTCGGACCGGCACCGCGATCGACACACAGACTCTCATCCGGGCCGGCGAGCACCCGCAGATCGTGGCGGTCAAGGATGCCAAGGGTGACTTCTTTGCCGCGTCGGAGGTCATGGCGCAGAGCGGGCTCGCCTACTACTCCGGCGACGATCCGGTCAACTTGGCCTGGCTGGCGCACGGAGCCAGTGGGCTGGTCAGCGTTGTCGGGCACGGGTTCGGCACCAGCTATGCCCAGATGATCGATGCTGTGGATGCCGGAAACCTGCGGCAGGCCAGAGACATTCATGCCGGGCTCATCCCAGCCGTCAAGACGATCATGTCCCGCGAGAGTCAAGGTGCGATCCGGGCCAAGGCAGTGGCCCAGCTACTGGGGTTGATCGACTCCCGCCGGGTCCGGGGGCCGTTGCTCGACGCGACCGACGACGAGGTCAGTCTCGTCCGCGACGTCCTCGTCAGCGCCGGGGTCCTGCACTGACCGGCTCGTCCGCACGGCCCAGATTCCGAGGCACAGCAAGACGGCCAGCACGGCGACGTATCCGATCGCAGGCACCGACGACCAGTCGAGCTCGCTGCCGTAGCGGAGCAGAGCCACGCCTTCCAGCACCGCAAACGCCACGGCTGTCGCGCCCAGCGGCCGGATCCGAGCCACGTCGTCCTCGATCAGCGTGTGGCCAGCAGCCACACCCAGGCTGATCAGCCACGCTCCCACAGCACGAGAGGTCAACGGGGTCAGCTGCCATGGCCACCAGGACGCCGTCTGAGCTGGGACGAGAAACAGCCCGAGTCCGACGCCGCCGAAGATCAGCAGCAACATGAGCAGCGCGAGCCTGATCCACCTGGGTAGCCGCCGAATACGGGGTGGGTCCTGGCTGAGACCGCGCCGTTGGCGGACGGTGATGACGATCATGAGGATCGGCACGACGAGATAGATCGCGAGCCACATCCAGGTCACCGCGCGGGTGGCTAGAGAATGCTCGGCCCCGAAGTGGAACAGATCCAGGTGCAGCAACGTGGCCACCAGGGTCAGCGTCGTGAAGACGAAGACCGTCGGCACAGCGATCCTTCCGCGAACCCACGCGCGGGCCTGCGCCCCAGCTACTTCCAGCGCAACGGCTGACCAGTAGGCAGCGCCCAGGAAGACTGCGGTCATCGGTGAGACGATGGTCCAGGAGAAGTACTCCTCGGTGCGGGTAGGAAACACGTACAGCTGGATCCCGGCAAGAAAGACCAATCCAGCGGCGACCGCGAGCAGCCGTCGCATCGAGGGCAACAGGGCTTGAGTAGGGGCTGGCGACGTCATCGCGGTCAGGTCGACGCGGGCGCAGTTTGCAGGCTGGCCAGATAACGGTGCAGGAGCTGTACGGCGATCGCGCCGTCACCGACCGCGGTGGCCACCCGCTTCACCGAACCGCTGCGCACATCGCCAACAGCAAAGACACCGGGCATCGACGTTTCGACCAGATAGGGCACCCGGCCGTGTGCGGGCTGGCTGATGTCGGGTCCACACAGGATGAAGCCGCCCTTGTCGCGCTGCAGAATACCGTCGACCCAGTCAGTGTGCGGCATCGATCCGATCAGGACGAATAGACCCGACGCTGGTTCGGTGGACTCGCCGCCGTCATCAAGATCCTGGATGACGATCGCGCTGAGGCAGCCGTCGGTCTCCTGGCCGCCGATCACCTGTGACCGGTACCGGATGGCGATGTTGGCGGTGCTGTCAAGCTGCTCGATGAGGTACTCCGACATACTGGCCGCCAGGCTGGCCGACCGAACGAGAATGGTGACCTGGGCCGCATATCGGGCCAGGTAGATCGCAGCCTGACCGGCCGAGTTGCCGCCGCCGATGACGAAGACGTTGCGCCCGGTCATGGCAGCGGCCTCCGATACGGCCGCGCCGTAGAAGACCCCACTCCCGACCAGCGCGTCCAGGCCCGGGACACCGAGCAACCGATAGTCGACGCCGGTGGCGATGATTACGGCGCGACCGACCGCTGACCCGCCGTCGGACAGCGCGACGACGCGCAGGTCACCATCCGCGCGCAGACCCACAGCGCTGCGCATGAAAAGGAAGTCCGACCCGAACGCCCAGGCCTGCTGGAAGGAACGAAAGGCCAGTTGCGCGCCGCTGATTCCGCGCGAAAAACCGGGATAGTTCCGGATCAACGAGCTGGTCCCCGCTTGCCCGCCCACCGCCTCCTGTTCCACGATCAGGGTGTTGAGGCCTTCAGAGGCGGCATAGACCGCGGCGGCCAGACCCGAGGGACCGGCGCCGATGATCACGACGTCGAAGGTCGTGTCCGTACCCAGGGTGCGGGTCAGTCCGAACGCGTCGGCTATCTCGATGTCTGTCGGGCCGACCAGGACCGTGGGTGGCGAGGTGAAACGCAGGACCAGCACGGGCAGCTCCGGGTCGGTCAATCCCAGGTCGGCAAGCGCACCCTGTCCGACCTCGGTCTCGGCGGCATAGAAGCCGACCGGAATGTGATTGCGGTTGAACAGGTCTCGCAACAAGTGACTTCGCGCATCACGCTCGGCCGCGATCAGGCGAACCGCCTCGAAGCCGACGCCCTGGGCCATGTGCCAGTCGACGAGGGCGTCTGTGATCGTGCCGTGGAACTCCTCGTCCCGAGGATGTTCCGGGCGGACCAGGGTCAGTTCGGCCTTCCCCTCGGCGATGGCCCGGAAAACCGGGACCGAACTGGCGAAGTCACCCCAGGTGACAGCAATCGCACGCTTGGCGGCGGGCACGATGGCTCGGGCCCGGGCCAGGAAGTCGATGCCGTCGCGATCCTCGGGGTTGTAGCACCCGAGAATGAAGGCGATCGGTTGCTCCTGTTGTGAGAGGTCGACGAGCAACCGCTCAGCGGCGTCGTAGTTCGCGCGCCCGACGACGGTGTACTCCGAGCCGTACCGCACCCGCAGTTCGCGCTCGAGGATGCCGCGGGAATCCGGGTCGGTCGTCGCGATGACCAGCACGGGACTCTGCGGTTCGGTCACGGGCCTTTCCTCTCCGGACCCCGCTCATTACGTGCCAAAGGGTACGGGCGGGGGGTCCGCGGAAGATACCGCTTTCTGGGGACCGCCGATGGTCGCTTTCCCGCGGGTTCGGCCGGCCGTCGGGCCTAGTAACGTCAATGTGCAATGACCACCCTTGCCGAACCGCCGCTACGCGACCTGGCCGCTCCTCCGCCACTGCCCGCCGGTGGACTCCGGGTCTTCCCGCTGGGCGGACTGGGTGCCATCGGGCGCAACATGACCGTCTTCGAGTTCGGCGGGAAACTGCTCGTCGTCGACTGTGGCGTGCTGTTCCCGGAAAGCGATCAACCCGGGATCGACCTGATCCTGCCCGACTTCGCCAGCATCGAGCACCGCCTTGACGACATCGTCGCTGTCGTACTGACGCACGGGCACGAGGATCACATCGGGGCGATCCCGTACCTGCTCCGGCTTCGTGATGACGTTCCGCTGGTCGGATCGCGGCTGACCCTCGCCCTGATCGAGGCCAAACTACGTGAGCACCGGATCAAACCGGTCACCGAACTGGTCGCCGAGGAGGAGATCCGCAACTACGGGCCCTTCGAGTGTGAGTTCGTCGCTGTCAACCATTCCATCCCGGATGCCTTGGCCGTTGCAATCCGGACGACGGCTGGTCTGGTCGTGCACACCGGCGACTTCAAGATGGACCAGTTGCCGCTCGACGGCAGGCTGACCGACCTGGGCACCTTCGCCCGGCTGGCCGAGGAGGGCATCGATCTGCTGCTCTCGGACTCCACCAACGCCGAAATCCCTGGATTCGTCACCGCCGAGCGGGACATCGGGCCGGTTCTCGATGATGTCATCGGGCGGGCCAGCCAACGGGTGATCGTCGCCTGCTTCGCATCGCACGTGCACCGGGTGCAACAGGTCCTCGACGCGGCGGCCAAGCACGGCCGCAAGGTCACCTTCGTAGGCCGCTCCATGATTCGCAACATGGGTGTCGCCCGCGATCTCGGACTGCTGCACATCCCGCGCGATCTCATGGTGGACATGGAAGAGGCCGCCGCCCTGGCGCCCGAACGGGTCGTCTTCGTCAGCACCGGCTCCCAGGGGGAACCCATGTCGGCCCTGTCCCGGATGGCTGGAGGCAGCCACCACCAGGTCAATGTCGTTGCTGGGGACACGGTGATCCTCGCCTCCAGCATGATCCCGGGGAACGAGACCGGAATCTTCAAGATCATCAATGCTTTGTCCCGGGTCGGCGTGGTGGTCGTATACAAGGATGTGGCCAAGGTGCACGTGTCCGGGCATGCCCCGGCCGGTGAGCTCACGCTGCTGCTCAACATTGCTCGTCCGCGGCACCTCATGCCGGTGCACGGGGAGTGGCGCCACCTCCGCGCGCACGGCCAGATCGCCGAGCGCACCGGGATCCCGCCCGAGCGGATCCTGCTCGTCGAGGACGGCGTGGTCGTGGACCTCGTCGCCGGTGCGGCAACCGTGACCGGCCGGGTCCCGTGCGGTCATGTGTACGTCGACGGCAATGCCGTCGGTGACGTGGGGGACGAGTCCCTGCAGCATCGCCGGATCCTCGGCGAAGAGGGGTTCGTGGCAGTCACCATCGTCGTGGAGTTCTCCACCGGCACGATCGTCCGTCCGATCCACATCTCGGCCCGTGGCTTCTCCGATGCCGAGGCGCCCTTTGCCGCGGTCGTGCCGATGCTCGAAACCGATCTCAAGTCGGCGTTGGCTCGGGGGGACGGCGACAGCCACCGGCTCTCGCAAGTGATCCGCCGTACGGTCGGTAGGTGGGTGGCTGACACCTACCGCCGCCGGCCGATGATCATCCCGACGGTGCTGGAGGTCTGAGAAGTGCAGATCGAGGTCACCGACAACACCGCGGCACGTCGTTACGAGGCGGCCGCCGACGGGCGGCTCGCCGGTTTCATCGATTACCGGGTCCGCGACGGTCGGACCAGCCTGATCCATACCCAGGTCGAGGACGACTTCGAGGGCAAGGGCGTGGCCTCGACCCTGGTGAAGCGGGCATTGGGCATGGTGCGGGACTCGGGCTTGGAACTGCTGCCGCTCTGCCCGTTCGTGCAGGCCCATATGCAGCGGCATCCCGAGTTTTCGGACCTCGTACCCGTCGAGGAGCGCCGGCGATTCGGCTTATCGGAGACTGCCCGGAGAGGCTAGCCGCGTCCAGCACGGTCGGCGGTAATTCGGTGGGCGCCACGATCAGCGGAAGCTATGGTCCCAGCCCATGGTCCCTGGCGCACCCGCCGACCGTCGGCAGACCAACTACCTCGTCCCGTCTGATCCGGCGCGCCGTACCGGAGGGACCGTCGAACTGATCCGGTGGCACGAGCAATGAGCGAGCATCGCTTCTACGGCGAACTCGCCGCCTGGTGGCCGTTGATCTCGCCGCCCGAGGAGTACGTGGAGGAGGCCCGATACGCCGCTTCGGTGCTCAACTCGGCCTCGATACCCGTGCGCACCGTGCTGGAACTGGGTAGCGGTGGCGGCCACAACGCCGTCCATCTCAAGGCCCAGTTCGCGATGACGCTCGTCGATCTCTCCGATCAGATGCTGGAGGTCTCCCGAGTACTCAACCCGGACTGCGAGCACCGTCAGGGGGACATGCGCACACTGCGGCTGGACCGCAGCTTCGACGCGGTGTTCATCCACGATGCGGTTGACTACATGACCAGCGAGGACGACCTACGACAAGCCATTCGGACGGCCTACCTGCATTGCCGACCCGGGGGCATCGCGCTGTTCTTGCCCGACTACACCGCTGAGACCTTCGACGAGGGCAGCGATTGCGGCGGCACGGACGGCGTAGACGGACGCGGTGTGCGTTTTCTCGACTGGACGTGGGATCCGGATCCGAACGACAGCATGGTTCTGACCGAGTATGCATTTCTCCTGCGGAACGTGGATGGATCGGTGCGGATCGTGCACGAGAGTCACCGCACCGGGCTGTTCCGGCGAGACGTGTGGCTCCGGCTGCTCACCGAGGCCGGCTTCGACGCACGGGCTGTCGTCGAGCAGACCACCGAGGACCGCACCCCACGGGAACTTTTCGTCGGGCACCGACCCGGCACGGGCAGCGCCCAGATGTAGGCCCGCTGCGCCCTACGCGACCGTCGCTCCAGGCTCGACACCGTCGACCGAGAGCAGATGCACAGCGCCAGCGCCATCCAGACCACCGAGGACGAGGAACTCCGATCGGAACCCGGCAATGCGCTTGGGGCCCAGGTTGATTGCGCCGACTACGAGTCGGCCGATCAACTCCTGCGCCGAGTAGTTCTTGATCTGCGCCGACGTCTGGAGGTGGCCTACGTCCGGTCCGAAGTCAACCGTCAGCTTCCAGGCGGGCACTCGCGCCTCGGCAAAGTCCGCGACAGCGAGGACTCGGCCGATGCGCAGATCCACATCGAAGAATGCTGCCCCGATGTCGGGCTTGCGCTGCCCGGGCCTGGTCATCGTCCGACCGTAACGCTGTCGAAAGCTGCACCATCTGAGGCAGGGTGTGTAAGCGCGAAACGGTCACGAGCGACAGCGAGTTTGCGCCCGGCACGTCGTTCGTGACCCATCTCCGATCGCAGCACTTTGCCAGACACGCCTGTCCCAGCTGTCACACAGACCTCACCGGCCGCGCTAGCGTGCAGCCATGCCCACGCGCTCCCCCGCGACGGCCCGGTCCCGCGCGGGCACAGAGCCGCCTCCATCAGGTCGGTCAACCTCTGCCCGGAGCGGGAATCCAAAGCGTGAGCCTGCGGGCGGGACAGCGGCGTCAACGTCACGGAGCACGGCTGCACGCAGTCCGGGCGGGCGCAAGTCGCCGTCCCGCAAGCCAGCCGCCAGAGCGCCGCGGGGAAATCCCGCGCGTACTCGCCGGTCGCCGACGCTGGGCAGCTCAATGGCCAGGGGTGCGACCGCAGTCTGGACCCTGCTCGCCCGCGCCGTGGGCGGGGCGGTACGGGCTGTGGGGCGCCATCCCGAGGACGGGAGCATCCTCGACCCGGCCCACCGCCGTGACGGCGTCGGCCTGGCGGTGGTCGGCTTGGCCGTCATCCTCGGTGTTGGCGTCTGGACCGACGACACCGGCCCGATCGGGGCGGGGTTGGCCGGTTTCGGCCGTGCCAGCATCGGGGTGATCATCCTCGGCATCCCGGTGTTCCTGCTCCTGGTCGCCATCCGGCTCCTGCGGTACGCCCCTCGTCCGGACAGCCGCGGCCGGCTCTCGATCGGGTGGGCGTGCATCGGGATCGGGCTACTGGGGGTCACTCACGTCCTGACCGGGCAGCCCGCAACTGCGGGAGGGCGGGCTGAAGGCGCTGGCGCGATCGGAGCCGTCGCCGCCGGTCCGTTCGTGAGCGGACTCGGGACCATCGTCGGGACCACCCTGCTGGTACTGCTCGGTTTCTTCGGGCTCCTGGTGGTCACGTCCACTCCGGTGCACCAGATCTCCACTCGTACTCGTCAGCTGTGGGCGAAACTGCTCCGCCGACCGGACCCCGGTGCCGGGGAGCAGGAAGATGGGGAGTCGCCGGAGGCGGGTTCCGAGGGCGACGCGGTCAAGACGTCCCTGGCCACGATGCGTCTGCGCCGGCCTTCTCGCAGGCGACAGGCAGTCCAGGCTGACACCCCTGATCCGGCCTCGGTGCATGCGGACGGACCGGACATCCAGGACACCGAAGCCGTCCCGGAACTGCCCTCGATCAGCAAACCCGAACAACTGGCGATCAATCCGCTGGATGGCGACTACCGGTTGCCGCCGGCGAACATGCTCAAACCGGGCACCCCGCACAAACCCCGGAGTGCGGCCAACGACGCGACCATCACGGCGATCACGAGCGTGCTGGACCAGTTCACGGTCGACGCCGCGGTCACCGGCTTCATGCGCGGGCCGACCGTCACCCGGTACGAGGTCGAACTCGGACCAGCGGTCAAGGTCGAGCGGATCACCAATCTGGCGCGCAACATCGCCTACGCCGTCGCCAACGACAACATCCGCATCCTTGCCCCGATCCCCGGGAAGTCTGCTGTCGGGATCGAGGTACCAAATGTCGATCGGGAGATCGTCAGCCTCGGCGACGTGCTGCGCTCGTCGGTGGCCGTGCACGAACATCATCCGCTGCTGGTCGGGCTCGGCAAGGCCATCGAGGGCGGCTACGTCTGCGCGAACCTGGCAAAGATGCCGCACCTTCTGGTGGCCGGCGCGACCGGCGCGGGCAAGTCGAGTTTCATCAACGCGCTACTGGCCTCGCTGCTGCTGCGCGCCACTCCCGCACAGCTGCAGATGATCCTGATCGACCCGAAGATGGTCGAGCTGACGCCCTATGACGGTGTGCCACACCTGATCACCCCGATCATCACTGATCCGAAGAAGGCCGCGACGTCGCTGGTCTGGCTCGTCGAGGAGATGGAACAGCGCTATCTGGACATGCGCGCCTCGGGCGTACGGCACATCGACGAGTTCAACCGTCGGGTGGGAAGCGGCAAGATCACCGCGCCCCCCGGCAGTGAGCGCGGGTACACGCCCTATCCCTACATCCTGTGCGTCATCGACGAACTCGCCGACCTGATGATGGTTGCCCCGCGCGATGTCGAGGACTGCATCGTGCGGATCACGCAGAAGGCGCGAGCCGCCGGCATTCACCTGGTGCTGGCCACGCAGCGGCCCAGCGTGGACGTGGTCACCGGGTTGATCAAGGCCAATGTGCCCAGTCGGTTGGCCTTCTCCACGTCCAGTCTGACCGATTCCCGGGTCATCCTCGATCAGCCCGGCGCCGAGAAGCTGATCGGCATGGGAGATGCGCTTTTCCTGCCGGTCGGAGCAGGCAAGCCGGTTCGAGTCCAGGGTGCCTTCGTGGGGGATGCGGAGATCGAGGCCATCGTCGCGCACTGCAAGAAACAGGGCCAGCCGGACTACCGCGAGGACGTCGTCACCATCAACCCGGCCAGCAAGAAGGAGATGGACGAGGACATCGGCAGTGATCTCGACCTCCTCTGCCAGGCGATCGAACTCGTGGTCACCACCCAGTTCGGATCCACGTCAATGCTGCAGCGAAAGCTGCGCGTGGGCTTCGCGAAGGCCGGCCGCCTGATGGACCTGATGGAGAGCCGAGGGATTGTCGGGGCGTCGGAGGGTTCCAAAGCACGCGACGTCCTGGTCAAACCTGACGAACTCGACGCAATTCTCGACGCCCTGCGGGCCTGACATCCCCTGCGCGCCGAGCCCGGCCGGAGCCGGCGCCACGCTTGTAGTCTCACGTCGTGACTCCCTCTCCGGCGCCGACGACGGGCCGGAGACGGGAAGTAGCTCTGCTGACCCTCGGGTGTGCCCGGAACGAGGTGGACTCAGAGGAGCTTGCGGGGCGGCTGCATGCTGACGGCTACGAGATCGCCACGGACGCCGAGCACGCCGATGCGGTCCTGGTCAACACCTGTGGATTCGTCGATGCGGCCAAGCGGGAGTCGGTCGAGACGCTGCTGGCGGCCAGCGACGGAGATGCGAAGGTGATCGCGGTGGGTTGCCTCGCGCAGCGGTACGGGGCAGAGCTGGCGGCCGAGTTGCCAGAAGCGACCGTGCTGTCCTTCGACGACTACTCCGACATCGGCGATCGGGTCGACGACGTCCTGCACGGCAGGGAGTTGACCGCGCACCGACCATCGGACCGTCGCCAGATTCTGCCGATCGCACCGGTTGACCGGGTCCCGGACGTGCCGCCGCCGGGACACGACTGGCTGCGCCGTCGTCGGCTGACCAGTGGACCGAGTGCCTCGATCAAGCTGGCCAGCGGGTGTGACCGGCGCTGCAGCTTCTGCGCGATTCCGAGCTTTCGCGGCCGATTCGTCTCCCGAACGCCGCTCGAGATCCTGGCCGAGGCGAGTTGGCTGGCCGGGACCGGTGTGCGCGAAATCATCCTGGTCAGTGAGAACTCCACGTCGTACGGGAAGGACTTCGGTGACCTGCAGGCGTTGGAGAAGCTGCTGCCCGACCTGTCTGGCGTGGAGGGGATCGAGCGGATTCGGGTCAACTACCTGCAGCCGGCCGAGGTCCGCCCGGGGCTGATCGAGGCCCTTGCCGGCACGCCGTCGGTGGCTCCGTACTTCGACCTGTCGTTCCAGCACTGCGCCCCGGGCGTGTTGCGTAGGATGCGTCGCTTCGGATCCGCGGAGCGGTTTCTGGAATTGCTCACCTCGATCCGAGCGTTGAGCCCGCAGGCCGGCGTGCGGACCAACGTCATCGTCGGGTTCCCGGGCGAGACCGAGGCCGACTTCGAGGAGCTCGAGCGATTCCTCGACGAGGCAAGGATGGATGCTGTCGGCGTCTTTGGGTACTCCGACGAGGGTGGGACCGAAGCAGAGGCCTTCGATGGCAAGCTGTCCGAGGAGGTCATCGAGGACCGGCTTCGCCGGCTGTCCACCCGGGTCGACGAGCTGACTGCGCAGCGTGCGGAGGACCGGATCGGGACCCGCGTCGAGGTACTGGTCCATGCGGTGGGCTACGAGGACCCCGACGATGCCGGAAACATGGACGAGCGCACGGCGTGGGGTACGGCTGCCCACCAGGCGCCGGACGTCGATGGTCAGACCATGCTCGCGGCGCCGGACAGCACAGCCGGGTTTGGCGCCGGAGATCTGGTCATGGCCACGGTCGTAGGAAGCGCCGGGATCGACCTCACTGCCCAGCCGATTGCAGTCGGCGCTGTGTCTGGGGCTGGCTGGTGAGCAGCGTCGTCCCGGACCCGGCTGCTGCGGCTGCCGATCCGGTCCGGATCCTCAACCTCGCCAACGGCCTGACGGTTCTGCGCCTGGCCCTGGTCCCGGTGTTCGTCGTGCTGTTGTTGACTGCCGATGGTCAGGATCAGAAGATGCGGGTGATCGCGGCGCTGGTCTTTGCCGCCGCTGTCATCACCGACCGCTTCGACGGGGTGATCGCCCGGCAGCGCAATCTGATCACCGAGTTCGGCAAGGTCGCCGATCCGATCGCCGACAAGGCGCTGATCGGTACGGCTCTGGTCGGGTTGTCCCTGCTCGATCTGTTGCCCTGGTGGGTGACCGTTGTAGTTCTGTTCCGCGAGGTTGCCGTCACCGTGCTCCGGTTCTGGGTGATCCGGCACGGGGTGATCGCGGCGAGCCGGGGCGGCAAGATCAAGACGGTCGTACAGGCTGCGGCGATCGGGCTTTACATCCTTCCGTTGTCCGGTGTCTTCGGAACGGTGCGCTGGTGGGTCATGGCCACGGCGGTGATCCTGACCGTGGTGACCGGGATCGACTACGTCGTACGGGCGCTGCGCCTGCGTCGGACCAGCGCCCGCGCCATGCAGCGCGCGGCGCGGGCCCGAGCGGAGCGCTCGCACGAGCCGACGTGAGCGAGCAGACAGACCCAGCAGGAATTCAGCGGTTGTTGCTGGAAAGAGGGTTGACAGTGGCCGTCGCCGAGTCGTTGACCGGAGGGCTGCTCAGCGCCGCACTCACTGAACCAGCCGGCGCGAGCGGGACCTTTCGCGGCGGCTTGATCGTCTACGCCACCGATCTCAAGGCCGTGCTGGCAGGCGTACCACGCGCACTGTTGGATGCGCAGGGCCCGGTGAGCGCCGACGTCGCCTCCGCCCTGGCCCGTGGAGTACGTCAGCGGTTGTCAGCCGATCTCGGGATCGGCATCACCGGAGTCGCGGGCCCCGACTCGGTCGGCCAGCATCCCGCCGGGACGGTCTTTGTGGCGGTGGCCGGCGACGGCGTGGGCGATGTCACCCGGATGGATCTGGCCGGCTCCCGCGCCCAGATTCGAGCAGCCGCGGTCCAGGCGGCGATCAGCCAGCTGGCAAGCGTTCTGCGGGCGGGGGCCGGAATACCGGGGCTGTCCTCGCGCGTTACGCCCTGAGCAAACGCAAGTGTCGTCGGCCCATGCCTCGCTCGGCAACGAGGTAGGGTCGAGCGCACTCTGATCGCGGCCGGCCCCCGGTCCGGTGATTGGCTGGGGTGAGAGAGAAAGGGTGGGCAGCGATGACGTTGATGAGGACAGCCCTGGGACGTCGGCTGCGCTCGCACCGTGAAGGGCAGCGACGCACCTTGCGTGATGTCTCCGGCAGTGCACGGGTGAGCTTGGGATACCTCTCCGAGATCGAACGCGGGCAGAAGGAAGCCTCCTCGGAGTTGTTGTCCTCAATCTGCGATGCCCTGGATCTCGAACTCGCCGATCTGCTGTCCGAGACCAGCGATGACCTTCGCTCGCCGCTGGGTGCAACCGATCTCCTGACCGCTCAACTGGTTCCCGGCGCCCCCGTCCTGAAGGCAGTCGACTCCCTGATCGCTGCCTGATCCGCTGCCCCCTGGGCCCGATCAGCGGCCCAAATGCCACGTTCGGCCGCTTTGCCAACTATCATGGGTGGCAATCCCATGAACACCGCCTCTTCCGTGCTGGCCACGGACCACTCCCACACGTCCGCTGGCGCTCGGCACGCGGCCGTGCGAGCCGACCTGCGCAATCTGGCCATCGTTGCTCACGTCGACCACGGCAAGACGACCCTCGTGGATGCCCTGCTGCGTCAATCCGGTGCTTTCCGGGCCAACGAGGAACTTCCCGACCGGGTCATGGACTCCGGCGACCTCGAGCGCGAGAAGGGCATCACCATCCTGGCCAAGAACACGTCATTGGTCTGGCGCGGCACCACGCTGAACATCGTCGACACACCGGGGCACGCCGACTTCGGCGGCGAGGTCGAACGTGCGCTGACGATGGTCGACGGGATCGTGCTGCTGGTCGATGCCGCTGAGGGTCCGCTCCCACAGACCCGGTTCGTACTGCGCAAGGCGTTGGAGCGCGACCTCCCGGTCATCCTCGCGGTGAACAAGATCGATCGCCCAGACGCCCGGGTGACCGCCGTCGTGGACGACGTGTACGAGCTGTTCATGGATCTCGACGCGACCGACGACCAGTTGGACTTTCCGATCGTCTACTGCTCGGGCCGGGAGGGCACGGCAACCCGGGACATGGACGAGCCCGGCACAGACCTGGCCGCGCTGTGCCAGACCGTGCTCGACACCATTCCTCCGCCGAGCTACACCGAGGGTGCTCCCTTGCAGGCGTGGGTGACCAATCTCGACGCAAATCCCTACGTCGGCCGGCTGGCGCTGTGCCGCATCCTCGAGGGCACGATCACCAAGGGTCAAGCCGCCGCCTGGTGCCGCGTGGACGGCAGCATCCAGCGGGTCAAGATCTCCGAACTCTTCCTCACCCGGCACCTGAACCGGATCTCGGTCGAGCGCGCCCGCCAGGGTGACATCGTGGCGGTGGCAGGCATCGCCGAGATCACGATCGGCGAGACGCTGGCCGATCCCGAGGACCCACGGCCCCTCCCGCCCATCACGGTGGACGAGCCCGCTCTGTCGATGACGATCGGGATCAACACCTCTCCGCTGGCCGGCCGCGACGGCACCAAGCTCACCGCTCGCCAGCTGAAGAGCCGGCTGGACTCCGAACTCGTCGGCAACGTCAGTCTCCGAGTCGAGCCGACCGACCGCCCCGACGCCTGGGAGGTGCAGGCCCGCGGCGAACTCCAGTTGGCGATCCTGATCGAGCAGATGCGCCGTGAGGGTTTCGAACTCACGGTCGGCAAGCCCCAGGTCGTCACCCGGGAGATCGGCGGCAAGCGCCACGAACCGGTCGAGCGGGTGACCATCGACGTCCCGGAGGCGCACCTGGGAGCGGTCACCCAGCTGCTGGGCGGCCGGAAGGGCCGGATGACGAACATGGTCAACCACGGCCTGGGCTGGGTGCGTCTGGACTACCTCGTCCCGGCCCGCGGGTTGATCGGGTTCCGCAACGAGTTCCTGACCAACACCCGGGGGACCGGAGTGCTCAGTCAGGTCTTCGAGCGCTTCGAGCCGTGGTTTGGCGAGATCAACCTGCGCCACACCGGGTCGCTGGTCAGCGATCGCAGCGGACCGGCCACGACGTTCGCGATGATGAACCTGCAGGACCGGGCCGTCATGATGGTCAGCCCGGGCACCGAGGTCTACCAGGGAATGATCGTGGGGGAGAACAGCCGGGTCGGCGACATGGACGTCAACGTCGCCAAGGAGAAGAAGCTCACAAACATGCGGCAGTCAGCCGGCGACGAGACTGTGAAGTTGTCGCCGCCGCGGCTGCTGTCCCTGGAGCAGGCGCTCGGTTTCATCTCCCCTGAGGAGTGCGTCGAGGTCACTCCGAAGCACCTGCGGCTGCGCAAGGTCCACCTCGACCCACACGTACGAGCGCGGTCCGCCCGACTCAGCCGAGATCCGAGTTGATCATCGGACTGTCACCAGTTGAATGGCGCCCGGATGGGAGAAAACCGGTCAGATTCTGATGATCAACTTTGGTCGAGACTGGTCCGCAGTCTAGGCAGGCCGCGTTGGATCTGTCGGCATGCCTGGGCGATCCGCTGTTCGTTCTCGATCAGCGCGAACCGTACGTACCCCTCGCCCTGGGCTCCGAATCCGATGCCCGGTGAGGTCGCGACGTCGCAGTCGTTGACCACCAGGGTGGCGAACTCGATCGAGCCGAGGTGTCGGTAGGCCTCCGGGATGCGCGCCCAGGCGAACATGGTGCCCTTCGGTCGAGGGATTGGCCAGCCGGCGCGAGAAAGCCCACCGCACAACGCGTCCCGTCGGGACTCATAGGTCGTGTTGACCTCCCGCGGGTAGTCGATTGCCTCGTTCAGAGTCACGGTCGCGGCGATCTGGATCGGCTGGAAGGTGCCGTAGTCGAGGTAGCTCTTCAGCTTGGCCAGAGCCGCAACAACCTGCCGATTGCCCACCAGAAAGGCGACTCGCCAGCCGGCCATGGAGAACGACTTAGTCATGGAGTAGAGCTCGACCGCGCACTCCCGCGCGCCCTGGCACTGCAGGATCGACGGAGCGGTCCAACCGTCGAACGTCGTCTCGGCGTATGCGAAGTCGTGGACGAGCACGACATCCCGCTCACGCGCCCAGTCCACGAGGCGCTGCAGGTCGGCGAGCTCCACTGTGGAGGTGGTCGGGTTGTGCGGAAAGGACAGCACGACGACACGCGGCTTGGGCCAGCCGTACTCCCATGCCTCCATCACGTTCTCGACGTAGTCCTCATCGGCGCCGATCGCGACCTGCCGGGTGTCCGCGCCGGCGAAGTAGGGCCCCCAGAGGTGGATCGGGTAGGACGGTGACGGGACCAGGGCGGAATCTCCGGGTTGCAGCAGCACCCACATCAGGTGGCTGAAGCCCTCCTTCGCCCCGATCGTGCTGAGCACCTCGGTGTCCGGGTCGAGAGCGACCTCGAATCGGCGCGCGTACAGATCGGCGACGGCCTGTCGCAGCTTCGGGATGCCCCGCGAGGAGGAGTACCGGTGATTAC
The DNA here is from genome assembly GCA_030862345.1 of Actinomycetota bacterium. Lineage (GTDB taxonomy): Bacteria > Actinomycetota > Actinomycetes > Mycobacteriales > Geodermatophilaceae > JACCQS01. The sequence goes on from JALZDV010000018.1 coordinate 39,433, forward strand.
GGGAGTTCCGGGCGGCCTCGGCGAGCTTGCTGACGGCGATGTCGGGGGAGGGGATGTCCGGATTGCCGAAGCCCAGGTCGATGACGTCCCTGCCGTCTCGACGGGCCGCGACCTTGAGCCCGTCGATGATCGTGAAGACGTACGGCGGCAGACCCGGGATACGACGAAACTCCATCGCTCCACGGTAAGGGTGCCGGGATCTGCCCTCACGCACTCTTGCCGAGTGCAGCGTCGCGTTCGGCACGGTTCGGGGGATCGGCCCCGGCTCGGGCGCAGGTCAGCGCCGAGACCAGTGCGGCACCGCCGAGAATGGCGTCCAGGTCAGCATCGTCGAGGTCGTCGAGCCCGTGGCGGTGGAGCCGGCCCCGGTCGGCAAGTGCGGCCAGCAGTCCGGCCGCGAAGGCATCACCTGCCCCGACCGTGTCGACGACGGAAACATCGCGAGCAGAAACCGGGTGCACCGGCTGTCCTGGCCGATGGGCGCGGGCACCGTTGGCTCCGTCGGTCAGCACGACCAGGGCGGGGCCGGCGTTGGCCCACCGCCGGGCGGCTTCATCTGGGTCCTGTCGTGGGTAGAGCCAGTGCAAATCCTCGACGCTGACTTTGACCAGCTGCGCGACCAGCAGCACCTGCTCGACGCAGGCTCGGGCATGTCCCGCATCACGGATCAGATCGGGGCGCAGGTTGGGGTCGAAGCTGATCAGCACGGTGCCCCGGTGATACTCACGCACGACCAGTTCGGAGAGGAGGCCAGCCGCCGGGGGCAGCCAGGAGGAGATCGACCCGACATGCAACGCTTGAGACTTCTCGGGCAGCGGGTCGGGAAACTCGTGTCGCTGCCAACCCCGCTCGGCCGTTCCGTCGACATAGAAGTCGTAGCTGGCCGTTCCCGACTCATCCAGGCCGACCACCGCCAGCATCGCCGGCTCATCAGCATCCACGCTCAACGAGAGGCTTACCCCGGCCGCGGCGGCGTGCGCACGCAGGAGCTGACCGAACCGGCCGATGCCGAAGCGGGTCAGCAGCAAGGTCGGAACTCCGAGCCGTGCGGTCCCGATCGCAACGTTGAGCGGGCTGCCGCCGGGGCGGGCTTGATAGCCGGTGGGAGAACCGTCGCTAATCAGGTCGAGCACTGCTTCCCCGCAGACGACGAGCACGAATCCACCATAGTGAGCCCGGGGCGGGCACCACCGGACTCGGGTGTCCGTTACATGGCACGATGGAGCAACTGGCGGACGAGATCGCGACCGCAGAGACGCGGCGTTGACAGCGCCCGGGGAAAGGACTCACTCGCATGGCCAACCCGTTCGTGAAGGCGTGGAAGTACTTTATGGCCGCCTTCGGTGCCAAGATCGAGGAGAAGGCCGATCCCAAGATCCAGATCCAACAGGCCATCGAGGCCGAACAGCATCGGCATCAGTCGCTTGCCAATCAGGCAGCTGCCGTCCTGGGCAACCAGCGACAGCTGGAGATGCGGCTGACCCGACAGCTGAGTGAGGTCGAGAAGCTGCAGGCCTCAGCCCGCCAGGCATTGGTGCTCGCCGACCAGACCAAGGCAAAGGGTGATGCTGCCAAGGCCGCCGATTTCGAGAGTGCGGCAGCTGCCTTCGCTACCCAACTCGTCTCGGCGGAGCAGTCGGTCGAGGACCTCAAGCGTTCGCACGACGAGGCATTGCAGGCCGCTGAGCAGGCCAAGGGGGCGGTCGAGCAGAGTCGCATGCGCCTGCAGCAGACCCTGGCCGAGCGCTCGAAACTGCTCAGCCAGCTGGAACAGGCCCGGATGCAGGAGCAGGTCTCCGCCTCGCTGCGCCAGATGAGCGACCTGTCGGCCCCGGGCTCCACACCGAGTCTCGGGGAGGTACGGGAGAAGATCGAGGCGCGCTATGCCCACGCGTTGGGACAGCAGGAGCTGGCCCAGAACTCCGTCGAGGGACGCATGCTCGAGGTTCAGAAGGCCACCCTCGACGTCTCCGCGGCCACTCGTCTCGAACAGATCCGCGCCAGCATGGACAGCGGGACCGACAAAGCCACGAGCCAACGGGCGGATCAGGGTCCGCCGCCCGCAGTGGAGGCGGCTCCGACCGGACCCGCCCTCGACGCGCAGCGGGTCACCAGCGAGCCCGTCGCTGACCCAGCGCACGCACAGCGCCCAGAACCCGCCTGATCGGCCGGCCACGGCCGGCCTCCGAGCCCCGCGCAGCGGAGGTCGCATTCTCCCCACCCTCCGCCGAGGACCGGCTCGCCCGTAAGCGGAGCCTGTCCCGGCGCGGGTTCGCCTACCGGCTGCTCGGTGCCACCGGGCTGATCGTGCTCACCCTGCAGATCGGGGACCGGGCCGGGATCGAGCTCATCGAGCTCATCGCGGCTCTGGCGGCGTTGGTGGTCACGGCCGGAGTTGTGCAGGCCGGGGTCCGGGCATATCGGATCAACCTCGGGCGCTACGTCTGGCCGCGGATCCCGGTCAGCGCGTTGCCTGCTGAGTCATCGCGATCGTTCGCGCCGCTGACCCGACTGGCCGCGCGGGAACGTGAGTTGGCCGGTCACCTCACTGCGCTACCGGATGCCGTCGCCGCAGACACCTGGATCCGCGCCTCGGGCGGCGTTCGTGCGTTGCGAAGCCATGCCACCCTGATTATGGCGCTGGAGAACACCGGGCGATCTACCGACGATGAGGTGGCGGCTCTGGACCTGCTCGCCTCGCGGTTGCGCGAAGGCGTGTCGACCTACGAGCGGCTGACCGACACTGCTGCTGAACTCCTGGCTCAGCGCGGCGAGAGCGCGGCCTCGGGTGATGCCCGCGTGCGGATCGACGCGGCGACCGACGCCCTGATCGGTTTGACGCGCGGCCTGGCCTCGTGATGGGCGCGTACGCGCGGAGCGCGTCATGAAACAGCAGGCGGCGCTGCGGTGTTCGCACCGCGAACTAAATCGGGCAGTTCTGACCCGCCAGCATCTGGTTGACCGACTGCCCTGCGGCACCACGGTCACCGACGCCGTCGCTGCGGTCGGTCCGCTGCAGGCGCAATACAACCCCTCACCGTTCCTTGCCGTACTCGCTCGCGTCGAGGGCTTCACCTCCGCCGAACTGCGAACCGCCCTGGACTCCTACGCCGTGGTGAAAGCCTCGTTGATGCGCGGCACGCTGCATGTCGTGGCCGCAGAGCAATACACGATGTACGCCTCGATGGTGGACGGCCCGGTCACGCGGCTGTGGCGGACCTGGCTGGGCAAGCTGCTCGATGTGCAGCCGATGCAGGCGGCCCTGTTGGACCTGACCGACCCAGGCCCGTCTACCCAGCAGGAGGTGATCACCTTCTGTCAGCGCTGGGCCACCGAACACTCTCCGCCTGATGCCGGTTGGCCCCCGGTCGGCAACTGGTTCTTCGCCCGCTGCTATCCATGGCTGCTGCGCACAGCTGAGACCACGCAGTTGGACAGTCATAAACGCGACGGCTATCTCGCGGCGCGATCGGTCCGGGCCGAGTGGGCGCCGCCCGCTCGCGAGGGGTCGTTGGCAGCCGCCGTACGGGCCTATCTAGGCCATTTCGGTCCCGCCGGGTTGGATGACATCGGGAAGTTCTTGGGGGAGAGCCGCATTCGCCCGATCCGCGAGGCACTCGCCGATCTCGACGATGAGATCGTGGCGATCATCGACGAGGATGGCCGGTCACTCGTCGACCTCGCTGCTGCTCCACGGCCGTCCGCTGACCTGCAGGTCCCGGTCCGCCTGTTACCGAAGTTCGACAGCCTCACCTTGGCTTATGCACCGGCGAACCGCGGACGCACGTTGCCCCCCAATTACTACGACGGCGTGATCAAGACCGCTAACGGTCAGATCATGGCCACCGTGCTGGTGGACGGAATGGTGGCCGGTACCTGGACCCTCGACCAGACAAAGCGCACCGTCGAGCTCACGATCACCCCGTTCGGCCGTTGGGAGAACGGCGTACGCGCGCAGGCGGCGGCTGAAGCCGAGCGCATCGCTGAGTTCGTCGCCGGCACCAGTCGAACCATCCGGGTTTCCTTCGTGCACTGAGGCTGTCAGTGCACGGGCGCCTGCCACCCCTCGAGTTCAGGTCGCTTCCAGTTCTCGCCAACCGTGTTCGACCGGGCAAGCCACGATCCGAGTTCCGGTTGCGGGAACTTGGCATGTTTGTGCTTGAGCCAGATGCCGTAGGAGTTCCCCTCCTGCAGGTGCTTGATCAACACCTTGCGGGCGAACTCGTCCTCCCGACCCTCGGGAAGATCGAAGTAGATCTTCAGAAAGGCATTCGTGTACCTGTCGAAGACCGCGTTCACGCCGCCTTCCTGCATCAGATGGATGTCCTCGAGCCAGTTGATGTCCGCGCCAGGTGTCCCGGCGTTGAGATCCACGTCCTCGACCAGGGACCGATCGAACTGGTACGGGAATGTGCGCCCGGTCAGTTCCTCGGTGTCGATCCCCTTGTTGGTGGTCAGCTTGCGACCGGATGTGTCGAACTCATCTGCCACGGTCGCGACCTCCGGTCTTGTCCTCTGGGCGACCGTCAGCCATGGCGCGGGCCTCCGCTCGAGTCGTTGGCCACATGCTTGGCCAGCAGGGTCTTGATCTCATCGAGCGTGCGTTCCTCGGTGACCCCCGGAATGTATTTCGTCCCGGCCAGGGGGACCTTCGCCATGGCGGCCGCCTCAGTGGTCAGGGCGCACAGATCCTCCGGTTCCAGGCTGTGGACGTCTGTCTTGCCGCAGGCGCGGGCCAGCATCTGCACCTCGAGGGTCAGGGTGTGCAGGAAGTTGTAGACCCGCTCGGCCCCCTCGTCGACGTTCAGGCGCTTGCGCAGTTCCGGATCCTGGGTCGTGACACCGACGGGGCAACGTCCGGTGTGGCAGTGGTAGCAGGAGCCGGCCGGTACGCCGACGGTGCCCTCGTAGTCCGTGACCCCAGGGATCTCCTTGTTGCAGTTGAGGGCGATCAGCGCCGAGTGCCCGATGGCGATCGCGTTGGCGCCCAGGGCGAGCGCTTTGGCCACGTCGCCACCGTTGCGGATCCCGCCAGCGACGACCAGATCGATCTCGTCGGCCAGGCCAACGTCCTCCAGGGCGCGTCGCGCCTCCGGGATCGCCGCCATCAGCGGGATGCCGGTTTCCTCGGTTGCGATGTGTGGGCCGGCTCCGGTGCTTCCCTCGGCGCCGTCGAGGTAGATGATGTCAGGCCCGCACTTGGCCGCCATCCGCACGTCGTCGTAGACCCGGGCGGCTCCCAGCTTGAGCTGGATCGGTACCTGGTAGTCCGTCGCTTCCCGGATCTCCTGAATTTTGAGTGACAGGTCGTCGGGTCCAAGCCAGTCCGGGTGCCGCGCCGGAGAGCGCTGGTCGATCCCGGCCGGCAACGACCGCATCTCGGCCACCTGCTCGGTGACCTTCTGGCCCATGAGGTGTCCGCCGAGCCCGACCTTGCAGCCCTGTCCGATGAAGAACTCGATGGCATCGGCGAGCATTAGATGGTGCGGGTTGAACCCGTACCGGCTCTGGATGACCTGGTAGTACCACTTCGTGGACAGGTCCCGCTCCGGAGGGATCATGCCGCCCTCGCCGGAGCAGGTGGCCGTACCCGCCATGGAGGCGCCCTTGGCCAGGGCCATCTTGGCCTCCAGGGACAGCGCGCCGAAACTCATCCCGGTGATGTAGATCGGGATGTCCAGCTCGATCGGGTTCTTGGCATACCGGGCACCGAGCACGGTCTTGGTCTCGCACTTCTCGCGGTAGCCCTCGATGACGAACCGGGTCAACGTTCCCGGCATGAACATCAGTTCGTCCCAGTGCGGGATCGGCTTGAACATCGAGAAGCCGCGCATCCGGTATCGGCCGAGTTGTGCCTTGGTGTGGATGTCGTCGACGACGGTCGGTGTGAAGATGCGGCTCTGACCCAGGGGGCGGCCCAGCGGGCGCTCGGTCGGGGTCGGAAGGTTCTGCTGCCCAGTCATTCCTGCTCCGGAAACGTCAGAGGACGAGCTTGCGCTCGTGCGGCTCGAGGTTGTCGTAGTTCCACAATTTCTTGCCACAGACGAACTTGCGGAAGGAGTCCGGGCGGTCCATGCCGTAGATGCCGAACTTGCGGTTGATCAGCTCCTCGTCCGCCGGCCCCATCTCGGCCTCCACGCAGTCGACGCCCAACGAGGCCACCCTGCCACCGACGTAGATCGCTCCGTCATACATCGAGTCACCCAGGCCATGTCCGGCGTTGCCGCAGATGATCTGCCGGCCACGTTGCATCATGAATCCGGTGTTGGCTCCGGCCGTCTCACCGACGATGATCGTGCCGCCCTTCTGGTCGATGCCCGTACGTGCGCCGACCTGGCCGCGAATGACCAGGTCACCGCCGCGCAGAGCAGCACCGGTCAGCGACCCCGCATTCTTGTCGATCACCACGACGCCGGCCATCATGTTCTCGGCCACCGCCCAGCCCACCCGCCCGGTGATGTGGATCTCCGGGCCGTCAATCAGGCCACAACCGAAGTAGCCGAGGCTGCCCTCGATCCGGATCCGGCAGCGGGTCAGCAGGCCCACGGCCAGTGAGTGCTTGGCGCCCGGGTTGAGCAGCGTCACCTCGGTGATCCCTTCGCCGTAGATGAGCCGGCGAAGTTCCAGGTTTATCTGGCGGGTGGTCAGCGGTTCGGCGTCGAGTTCAGCTGTCTCGCCGGTGATGACGGCCGACTTCGGAGCGACTGCATCCGGTTCGGCGAGACCGCGAACGTCGTAGGCGGTCGTCCGCCTGCTCTCGGTTTTCATCGAGTCCAGACCAGCACTTCGGACTCATAGGGATCGTATGTGTCGATCTCGTGGTTGATGATCGCCCGGATCGCCATCTCCTCCGAGGCCAGGGCCACCATGTCATCGCTCTCGAACAACACCAGCGGCTTGGCGGCCATCTCGTCCTTGGCCACCCCGAGGCTGTCGTTGGTGACGACGAGGTAGGTGAACACCCCGTCGAGGTCTTCCAGGCTCTGCTTCATCGCCGTTTCCAGCGAAAGCCCGTCGGACAGACGCTCGGCGATGTAGACAGCGATGATCTCGGAGTCGCATTCGGACTGGAAGCGATGCCCGTTGCGCTCGAGCCGACGTCTCCACTGGTGATAGTTGGTCAGTTGGCCGTTGTGCACCACAGCCACGTCGGAGAACGGGTAGGCCCAGTACGGGTGAGCACCGGCGATGTCCACGTCGGATTCTGTGGCCATCCGGACGTGGCCGATAGCGTGTGAACCGCGGAAACTGCCGAGTCGATACTGCTCGCATACGGTCTCAGCGTCCCCCAGGTCCTTGATGATCTCCAGAGAGTGGCCCAGGGATAAGACCTCAGCGCCCGGAACGTCCTCGACATAGTCGGCCAGCGGCTTGAGATCACCCTCGTAGCGGAAGGTCGCCCGGTAGGCGTATTGAGACTCGCCCTCCATCCGGTCGACTGTGGCGCCGATCTTGTTCAGCCGTTCCTCAACCTCACGTCGGCTCGTTTCCAGCCGCTCGTCGAAGTCGAAGTCCCCGGTCTGGTTGGGGTCGGCCAGCTTGAAGCGCATTACCAGGAGGTCACTTGGCTGGCCATAGAGCGCGTAGCCGGTCGAGTCGGGCCCCCGATGCTTCATTGCCTGAAGCATGCTGGTCATCTCGGCACCAACCGCACCGTCCCCACCCTTGTGGATGATTCCTGCGATACCGCACATGTGGATCACTCTCTTCTCCCCGGGAATCCCGGGCTTGCTGGTCGCCGTGGGCAGGATGGCCTCAGGGCAGGATGTCCAGGTACTCCTTGATGTCCCAGTCGGTCACCGTCGCGCAGTGTCGTTCCCACTCGTCGCGCTTGTAGTGCTCGAAAACCTTGTACATCTCGCCGGGCATGGCCGACCGGACGACGTCATCGGTCCGCAGCGCGGCAAGGGCGTCGCCGAGGTTCATCGGTATCTTGTGCACGTCCTTGCCGCCGGCCATCGCCTCGTAGATGTTGCGCTCCTCGGGCGGGCCGGGATCGAGTTTGCGTTCCATTCCGTCGGCCATTGCGAGGATCAAGGCGGCCATCGACAGGTACGGATTCACCGACGAGTCGACCGAGCGGTACTCGAACCTGTCGGGGGAGCTGACCCGCAGGGCAGTCGTGCGGTTCTGATAGCCCCAGTCGGCGTACAGCGGGGCCCAGAAGCCCGCGTCCCAGAGGCGTCGGTAGGAGTTCACGGTAGGGGCGGTGACGCAGGTCAAGGCATCCAGGTGGTCCAGCACTCCACCAATCGCGTAAAGGCCCAGCTGACTCGGCTGCCTGGGGTTGTTGCCTTCTGGGAGGAAGGCGTTGCGGTCGCCCTCCCAGAGCGAGATGTTGTGGTGGCAGCCGTTGGCCGAGACGCCCATGAACGGCTTGGGCATGAAGCAGGGGAAGAGGTTGAATTCCCGTCCGACCTGCTTGCAGATCTGGCGATAGGTGGTCAATCGGTCCGCGGTGCGCTCAGCGCGGTCGAACTGCCAGTTCAATTCCAGCTGGCCGGGTGCGTCCTCATGGTCACCCTGGATCATGTCCAGGCCCATCTCCGTGCTGTACTCGATAACCCGGTGGATGACCGGCTGCAATTCGGAGAACTGGTCGATGTGGTAGCAGTAGGGCTTGGTCTTGCCCTCCACCGAGGGGGTGCCGTCCGGGTTGAGCTTGAGCCACATCATCTCCGGCTCGGTCCCGGCCCGCAGGTGCAGGCCGGTCCGCTCTTCGAAGTCGGCGTGGATCCGCTTGAGGTTTCCGCGACAGTCGGAGGTGAGATACGCGCCAGGGTTCTCTTCTTCCTCGCGGCCGCGGAACAGCGTACAGAACACCCGTGCGGTCTTCGGATCCCAGGGGAGCACGCAGAACGTGTCAACGTCGGGGATGCCAACCAGCTCGCGGGACTCGGGCCCATAGCCGATGTAGTCGCCATGGCGATCGATGAAGAGGTTGGCTGTGGACCCATACACGAGTTGGAAACCTTTGCGGGCGAACGTCTCCCAGTGCGCGGCCGGTGCGCCCTTGCCCATGATCCGGCCGGTGACCGAAACGAACTGGAAGTAGAGGTAGGTGACTCCGCTGGAGTCGATCTCCTGACGGATCCGTTCCACCGCCTCGGCGCGACCGTCCTGGCCGACGAAGTCTTCGATGTCGGTACTCAAGGCGCCTCCACAGCACGGCTCGGCTCGACCGCTTCCAGGAAATGGTCCACAGTCAGTAAACTCTGTCCCCTGCCAGGAGACAACACTTTGCCTCGCATCGCTTCTGTGTACCGGCCGGCCGAAACGCGGAAAGGCGGTTCGTCCGTAGCTACCGCGAGCGCAACGGTAGGCTCTGATTGCCGGGAAAGGAGGTAAGAGGTTGGCCATCCACCCGGTGCCGGTGCAGGTCTCTAGATCCGATGAGGGCGGGCCAGAGGTCTCCGCGCTGGCTGAGTCCCTCGGCGCAATCATCGCCGAACGAGTACGGGAGTTCCGGCACGGCCACGGCTGGACCGTAGGCATGCTGGCGAGAAAAAGTGGCTTGTCCAAGGGGATGCTCTCCAAGATCGAGAATGCCCAATCCAGTCCGAGTCTGGCCACGTTGGCCAGGCTCTCGACGGCGCTCTCAGTTCCGGTCACCGCGTTCTTCCGTGGACTGTCCGAAGAGCATGACCTGGTGTTCGTCAAGGCCGGCCAGGGCCAAGACATCGACCACAAAGGCTCCGGGCCGGGGCACCGCTACCAGATGCTCGGTGCGATGCGGGCACCGCACGACAGTTTGGAGCCCATGCTGGTCACACTGACCGAGCGCAGCGAGATGTTTCCGCTCTACCAGCACGCCGGCACTGAGTTGATCTTCATGATATCCGGAAAGATGGAGTACTGCTTCGGCAGTTCCCGGTACGTGGTGGAGCCCGGTGATGCGATCCAGTTCGTCGGCGAGGTTTTGCACGGCCCCGGTGAGTTGATCACCCTGCCGATCCAGTTTCTCGCGGTGAAGGCGGTCAGCCCCGGCGGCTGAGTATTCTGTTAGTTCTTGCTGTGCCGCTCGGTGCGCTCGCCTTCCGCCGGCTTGTTCTTTGCTCGGGCGCTCTGCTGGCCCGTGCCGACCGCGGCCTCGGCAGCCTCGATGTCCTCGGCGGTCGACGGTTGCTCACTGCCGCCGAAGTTCATGGCCCGCTCCATCCCCACCTGGCCGTAGAGCTCGAGCGCCTCGTCGTACTCCTTGTTCTCGTCGCGCATCTGAACGACGTGCCAGCCGAGCAACAGCACAAGGCCGACTACGACGAGCAGCCACTCCCAGCCGGTGAAGGGATAGAGCGCCGTGATGTCCGCCGGATCGCTGAACGAATCCAGACCAGTGCCAGCGAGGATCACTTCAGCAGCCTCCTGTCCTCACGCGAAATCGATCCGGAAGGTTCGGCACCGTTCAGCCGACCGCCCACCCGTTGGTTAAGTTCCCGCGCGATGGTGCGCTCGACATCCTCGAAACCGCCCTCGGACTCGCTGGTCTGGAAGTAGGGGTAGGCGTTGCCGTAGCGGTGGGTATCCAGGCCGGCCAGCTCGACCGCTCGCGGCACCCTCAGCAACCCGAACCGGTTGAGCAACTTGGCCACAGCGAAGGCCGGGAGGAACCCCAACACGCCGAACATGATGATGGCACCGAGCAGGTTGCCGATCGGATTGACGGCAGGGAACCCGTCCGGGGTGTTGAACCACGCGGAGCCTGCCTCCACGGGTGCCGCCGCCGGGTATCCCCAGAGCACGAAGCCGGCGACCACGACGCCGAAGAACCCGGCGTAGCCGTGCACAGCAACGGCGCCGACGGCGTCGTCGATCCGGAAGCGACGCTCCACGTAGTAGTGCAG
>JALZDV010000030.1 GCA_030862345.1 Actinomycetota bacterium
CGACCGGACGTCACGCACGCCCGAGCCCAGGCCCACCTGCAGGCCCTGCACGAGGTGGCCGAGGACTTCACCCGGATCGCGGAGGTGCCCTCACTGGCAGCATTCCTCAGCTACCTGGCTGCGGCCGAGGACGAGGAGCGCGGCTTGGAGCCGGGAGAGGTCCAGACCTCCGATGAAGCGGTCTCGCTGCTCACTGTGCACGCTGCCAAGGGCCTGGAGTGGGACGTCGTAGCCGTTCCCGGGCTGACCAAGGACGTCTTCCCGCAGAACGTCACCATGCGGACCGAGCACTGGCTGACCGACCCCGGGCACCTTCCGGTCTCGCTGTGCGGTGATCGGGACTACCTGCCCGATCTGGACCTGACCGGCGTGACGGATCAGAAGGCGGCAGAGACCGCCTACCTCGAGGCAAAGCGGGCATACCGGGAAGCCGCGGGCATCGAGGAGTGGCGGCTGGCGTACGTGGCTGTGACTCGGGCGCGAAACACATTGCTGTGTTCGGGCAGTTGGTGGACCGGCGATGCGAAGAAGCCGCGTGGAGCTTCGGTGATCCTCGAACTCATTCGCGAGCACGCGCTCTCGCCCGAGCCCGACCGCGCCGACCCGGTGTGGGCCGCGCCTCCCGACGACGACGAGACCAACCCGATGTCCGACGACTTCCGGGAGCTCGCCTGGCCGCTCGACCCCCTGTCACCGGCCCGTCGGATCGCCCGGGAGGCTGCCGCAGCACTCGTGGCGAACCCGCCCGAGGATCCGATGACGCTGGACTCGCTGGCCTGGGATGCCGAGGTCGACCTCTTGCTCGGCGAACGGGACCGGCACCGCGCGACGACGATCGACGTCGCCGTCCCCGCGCAGCTGTCAGTATCCGAGCTGGTCGCCCTGGGCCGGGATCCCGACCGTCTGGCCCGCTGGATCCGTCGGCCGCTGCCAGCGGCGCCTGCCCCGCTTGCCCGCCGCGGAACCGCATTCCATGCCTGGCTCGAGCAGCGCTTCGGGGCCACCCGACTGGTCGACCTCGACGAACTGCCCGGTTCGGCCGACGAGGATGCGGCTTCGGACGAGGATCTCGACGAGCTCAAGGCAGCCTTCCTGGCCAGCGAGTGGGCCGATCGCGAACCGACCGAGGTCGAGGTCCCGTTCCACGTTCGGGTCGGCGACGGGCTAGCCCTGCGAGGTCGGATGGATGCCGTGTTCGGAGACGCCACAACCGGATTCGAGGTGGTGGACTGGAAGACCGGCGCGGTGCCCGACGGTGTCGAGAAACAGGCAGCCGCCATTCAGCTTGCCGCCTATCGGCTGGCCTGGGCGTCGCTGGCCGGGGTGGCCGTGGACCAGGTCAAGGCGGCCTTCGTCTACGTTCGGCACGACCAGACCGTGCGTCCGGCCGACCTGGCCACCACGGACCAACTTCTGTCTCTGGTGAGCTCGCTGCCGGCCGCGTGACTCAGCGGCGCGTGCGCCGCACAACCTCACCGAGCAGGCGAATCGAGTTCTCGTTGATCGGGCTCACGACCAGGATCACCTCGTCGGCCCCGGCTCGGCCGATCTGCCCGAGATGGCCTTCGAGGTGTTCGGGCGCGACCCCCGGGGCGGCTGCGGTGGACGGTCGCTCGCCGGCCGCAGGGTCCACCACGACCAGGACGCAGGCGCTGCGCGTGATGTCCTGGGGCGCTCGACCCGCCGCAACCGCGGCGTCGGTGATGCGCTGGTTGAGCGCTGCGAACCGGTCAGCAGAATTGCCGTACCAGTCGTACCACGTGTTCCATGCGTCGACGTGCGGCAACGTGAGCGCGAGCATCCGGGGTCCGTTCGAGCCGATCATCAGTGGGATACGGCGGTCGGGGGCCGGAAGCAGGACTGCGTCGTCGGAGGAGAAGAACTCGCCCTTGAGGTTGGAGCGTTCGCCTGCCAGTAGCTCGCGGATGATCGTGAACGCCTCTGCGAAGCGTGCCGCCGGCCGGTCCTCGGGGATGCCGAAGGCGCGGAACTCGATCGTGTTCCAGCCGGCGCCGAGCCCGAAAACGAGCCGGCCGCCGCTGACGTCGTCGACCGTCGCGGCCATCTTGGCCAACAACCCGGGCGGGTGGAAGCCGACGCAAGCTACGAGCGGGCCGAGAGAGATCCGCTCGGTCACAGCAGCCATGGCGGCCAGCAGTGTCCAGGCCTCCCAAGGGCCGCGTTCGGGTCGTCCATCACCGCGAAACAACAGATGGTCACCCAACCAGATCGAGTCGAAGCCGACCTCCTCAGCGGCGCCTGCCATGGCGAGGTACTCAGGCCATCGCACCACCCGCTCTACCTCTGGGAGTTGAATGCCGATCCGCAGAACCACTTCAGCAGCCTATTAGGGCTACATCGCGGTGGACTGCGTCAGAGTGGTGTCCGAGTCCGGCGCACGATTCATACACAGGGGGCGGGCCGGCGGCGTCCGACACGGCTGGACCGGCGTCCGGCAGCTGTGAGGAGTATCGAGGCGACGATGTTCAGCCCGATGGCTGCGCGTACATGCAGAGTCCACGACCCTGGCCGGTAGGTCACCGGCTCCACGAGCGTGCCCGCTATGCAGCACAGCCCGAGAAAACTGCAGATGACGCCCGGTACGCCGCTGCGGTGTGTACGGCCGGTGTACAGGGCCGCTGTCAAAGCAGTGACCGGCATTGGCCATGGCGCGGCGACACCCGCCCCGCAGCCGACAACGAGCCCGGTCGGCACCGATAGCGGGATCGAGATCCCGAAGGGTTCGCCGGGGATGTCATGGCGTGCCGCGACGGCGCTGCCGTAGGCGCTTGCCCCCGCGAAGGCAACCGCTGCCGCCACGAGGACTGGATCAGGCCGCATCGACACTCCCATCGGATGACCTGGCACGGTGTGCTGTGGCCGGTCTCGGCACCGAAGTGCGCTCTAGCCCGGCTCGGCCATCGCGCACACTGCCTGAACAGCGCGGATCACCGGATCGGTGCCCGTCGGTAGGGCGTCCCCGGCGCTGCGGGCTGCGGCGTCGAGTCGTCGAAGGGCGGCAAGAACGAGGTCGCGATCGGTCGTGGGCCAGAGGTCGGGCATCGAGGCTCGCAGAAAACTCCCGTAGCGGGCAGTGGCAAGCCTGGAGTCGAGAACGGCGACGACGCCGCGGTCGCTCGCCGTACGGATCAGGCGCCCGGAACCTTGGGCGAGGAGCAGAGCGGCGTGACTGGCCGATACGGACATGAAGCCGTTCCCGCCCGCCCGGGTCACCGCCGTCGCACGGGCAGACATCAGCGGGTCATCGGGTCGCGGGAACGGAATTCGGTCGATGATGACCAATTGACAGGTCGGTCCTGGTACATCCACGCCCTGCCATAGGGACAGTGTGCCGAACAAGCAGGTCCTGGTGTCGGCGGCGAAGGCGGCCATCAGGGTAGGAGTCGCGTCGTCGCCCTGACAGAGCACGGGCACGTCGAGCCGCTCGCGCAACTCGTGCGCTGCTGCCTCGGCGGCTCGGCGGGACGAGAACAGGCCAAGGGAGCGTCCGCCGGCTGCCTCGACCAGGGCGGCGATCTCGTCGATCCCCGATTGCCCGATGCCGTCGCGACCCGGCGGCGGCAGGTGCTTTGCTACGTAGACGATGCCCTGCTTCGGATAATCGAACGGGCTGCCGACATCTCGCCCCGTCCAGGCCGGCGCAGCCGTACCCGATAGGCCCAGGGCTTCGGCAGTCGCATCGAAGCGGCCGCCGACCGTCAGGGTCGCCGAGGTCAGGATCACCGTGCGCTCGGGGAAGAGTCGGTCTCGTAGGAGTTCGGCCACCGACAGCGGGGCGACCTGCAGGATGCGTCGAGGAGCACCGGGTCCGTAGTCGGACAAGGCCAACCACGCCACGTCCTGTGCAGATTCCGTGGTGAGTCGTTCGGCGACGTCGAAGATCTCTGACAGCGCACTCCTGGCGAGTTGCTGGGCGCCCTGGTTGCCGGCCGTCTCCAGGAGTGCGACGGAGGCCGGCAAGGCGGTCAAGGCTTCGCGTGCCGCGTCCCGGACCGCAGCCACGGCTCGGTGCAGAGCTTCGGGGAGTACGTCGGGAAACCGTCCACCTTCCAGCTCCTCGAGTGCGGTGGCCAGATCCGCTGCTGCGTCCGAGAGCCGATCGGAGTCCACTTCGGCGTGCCGGGCGGCCGCTGCAGCAGCCGCGGAAACCGCCGCGGCGGTCAGCTGGTCGGAAATCACTCCAGTGACCCGGTCGGCGAGTTCATGGGCCTCGTCGATGATCACGACCTGGTGGTCCGGGAGCATCGCCCGGCCTTCGAAGGCATCGATGGCCAGGAATGCGTGATTGGTCACGATGATGTCGGCGTCGCGCGCCTTGGCGCGGGACAGCTCGCTGAAGCAGGTCGCGGCGTGCGGACAACGTTGCCCGCCGAGGCACTCATGTGCGGTTACCGAGATCTGCCGCCAAGCGCGGTCCGGTACGCCGGGAACCAGTTCCGAGCGATCACCGGTCTCGGATGACTCCACCCACTCCCGAAGCCGGACGACCGCCTTCCCCGTTGCAGATGTAGGACCACTGGCAACGGATGCTTCGAAGAGCGCGGGCTCCTCTGCCGGGTAACCGCCGGAGATCTTGTGCCGGCATGCATAGTGCGCCCGTCCTTTGACCAGTGCGACCTGGGGTCGTCGGCCCAGCAGTGGTTCCAAGGCATCGACGAGCACCGGCAGGTCTCGATCCACGATCTGCGCCTGCAGAGCCAGCGTCGCCGTGGACACGACAACCGGTTCTGCGTTCAGCACCGCGTGCCGCAGAGCGGGAACAAGATAGGCCAGCGATTTCCCGGTCCCGGTGCCGGCCTGGACGAGGAGGTGCTCCTCGGTTCGGATCGCGGTCTCGACCGCTTCGGCCATCTGCTGCTGACCCGGCCTGGGCGTCCCGTTGATCGCTTCCACGGCAACGGCCAGCAATTCAGTGACCGGCGGAATCCGCGGCGCTGGGGACACCGGTCGAGGGTAATGATCCGGGTCAGGCTTTGTGTCGATCATCGTCGGATCAGCGGATAACCGTGCAGACGCCACACCCCATCGTTGCGGCCGTACTCACCCCCGATTCAGCGACCGCCGGTTCAGCGGGGCGGACCCCGGGCGAGTCGTCGGTCACGTTTCAGCCATCTGGTCGCGGATTGCGGCGGTCAGTTGGTCTGGTGCGTGTTCCGGGATCCAGTGCGAAACGCCATCCAGAATCACGAAACGGTATGCGGCGTCCACGTGTACACCGCACTTCTGCGCTGCTGCCTCGCCCACGGCGAGGTCCTTGGTGCTCCACACATATGTCGTCGGCACGGTCACCGGCGGCATGTCGGTGAAGTCACGGCGGTGCATGGCGCGGTACCAGTTCAGCGTCGCGGTCAGGGCACCGGGTTCGGACAATACCGACACGTAGTGCTCGACCGACTCGGCCGGCAGGCCGGTCAGCAAGGCGCGCAGCCTGCGTGCGTCGTCTGCGAGCAACACCTTCTCCGCCTTGCCCTCGATCCGGAACAGCAGGATGTAGGCGGAGCGCTTCTGCTGGTCGCTGTCGTTGCGGAACGCCCAACCAAAGGCCAGTGGATGCGGTACCGAAACGGCAACAAGTGAACGCACCCGTTCCGGATGCCAGGTGGCCAGGCACCAGGCGACGTTCGCCCCCCAGTCGTGTCCGACGACGTCCACGGTGTCGATGCCCAACTCGTCGAGTATGCCCACCGCATCGGCCACGATCGGGCGCATGCCGTATGCCTGCACTCCGGTCGGTCGCGCGCCGGGGGAGTACCCCCGCTGGTCAGGGACGACGACCCGGTGCCCGGCGCGGACCAGGCTTTCCCGCACGGCGTCCCAGCTGCGACCGGTTTCCGGGAACCCGTGCAACAACAGGACCGGCCGACCATCTGCAGGGCCGTCCACCGTGACGTCGAAGGTCAGGTCACCAACCGAGATCTGCATATAGCCGAGCCTGCCAGACCCCGCGCCTGGGAGCGGCGTGCCACTGGGAAACACGGGCAACACACCGTCATGGCTAGCCTGGGTGCGTCCCTGCCGAAGTGACCATGCGTAAGGAGTGTGGTCGTGGATCGGAATCCCATGCAGCAATTCGGTCCTTACCGGATCGAAGGCGTGCTGGGCCGCGGCGGGATGGGCGAGGTCTATCGCGCCTACGACGAGACCCACGACCGGGTCGTGGCGCTCAAGCTGCTTGCCGAGAGCCTGGCCGACGACGCCGGCTACCGGGAACGGTTCCGGCGTGAATCGCAGCTGGCCGCTCGGCTGCGGGAACCGCACGTCATTCCGATCCACCGCTACGGAGAGATCGAGGGCCGGCTCTTTCTGGACATGCGACTGGTCGAGGGCGAGGACCTCGGAGTGGCCTTGGACCGCGACGGCCCGATGGCTCCGTCCAGGGCGGTCAACATCATCAGTCAGACCGCGCGTGCTCTGGACGCCGCACATGATGACGGGCTGATCCACCGCGATGTCAAACCGTCGAATGTGTTGCTCAGCAACCCGGGTAGCGACGAAGACTTCATCTACCTCGTCGACTTCGGCATCGCCCGTACGATCGGCTCCGGCAAAGCCGCACTGACCCACACTGGAGCGGCTCTGGGCAGCTTCGACTACATGGCACCCGAGCGCTTCCTGGATTCCGGGGTCGACCGGCGTACGGACGTGTACTCGCTGGCGTGCCTCCTCTACGAGTGCCTGATGGCCAGTCGGCCGTTTCCCGGGGACGGGCTGCCGACGCTGATGTACGCGCACCTCAATCTGCCGCCCCCACGGCCCTCGACCCAGCGGCCTGGCATCCCAGCGGGCCTGGACGACGTGCTCGCGAAGGGGATGGCCAAGAGCCCGGACTCGCGATTCGCCCGTGCCGGGGACCTCGGCGCGGCCGCTCGCGCGGCCCTGACCGGTGGTGCCGGACGTTTCGGCTCCCCGGGCCCCAGCGGTCCCGGTGCTGCTGCCGGTTGGTCCACCGGAACTCGGTTCGCTCAGCGGCCGGGATCGCACCCCGTACCAGCTCAGCCCGGCTGGCCCAGCACCGGACCGGGCGGCACCGGACCGGCCAACTTCTACCCTGCGACGCCTCGCTCGCCGTCGGGACCCGGTCCACGCCCCGGATCGGGGCCCGGTCGCCAGCCCGCGCAGCGGCAACGGCCACCCCGGGTAATCCCCCGCGCCCAGCTCGTGGCCGTGGCCATCGTCGCTGTGCTGCTGCTCGCGGTGCTCGCGAGCATCATCGTCGTTCTGAACGGCGACGATCCCGAGACCACGGCCGACCCGAGCACGTCGAGCGCAGCCAGCAATCCCCCCACCGAGGAACTGCCGGCCGGCGGAATCCTCGACGGTGCAGGAGGTTCCAACGCCGAGGAGCCGGCCGGGCCGGCAGAACCGGCGGATGAAGATGCTCTGCGTCAGCTCATCCCGTTGGATTTCGACGCCGACAACTGCACTGCCACCGACCGCCCCGCCGACGATGGTTCATTGGCCGCATTGACATGTGGTCCGAGCATCTCCCCGGGGGCGAACGCGAGTGAGTTTTTCCTCTATGGCACCGACGCGGACCTCGAAGATGCCTTCGACAGCTATGTACGCGCGCGTTCCCTCGACGAACTGCCCTCCGGTGACGCCGCGGAATGCGGCGCGGACCAGGGCTTCGGCGAGTACTCCCAGGGCGGCCCGGCGGTTGGAACACTCGCCTGTTTCGTGGACTCGGAGAACACCGCGCACATGGTCTGGACCAACACCGAGTTGCACGTCTTCGCGATCACGTCCTCGGCAGTCGGCGACGAAGCTGGCTTGCGGGCGCTCTACGACTGGTGGGTTGCCCGCGGCCAGATCATCCGCCGCCAATGATGCCTTGTTCGCTCCGGGCAAGGTCGATGAGCCACTGGGCCACCGCGCCAGCCGTGGGCGGGCGCCGCTCGGGAGAGTCCAAACACGCCCGGATCAGTGCTGAGGCACCGCGCGGAAGATCGCCGGAGATCATGGGTTGGGCGGACATGACCTTCCGGATGGCCAGTAGTGGCCTGTTGTCCGGAAGTTCGCCGTAGAGCCCGATACCGGCCAATGCGCGGTGCAGCATCGCCCCCAAGGCCCATACGTCACTCGCTCGCGACGGCGGCCCGCCCGAGACAATCAGCGGATCGAGGTACTCCACCGAACCAGACGTCGTACGCCGGTCATCGTGAGCCCGGGGTGCAGCAGCCGGCTGAGTCCCACGTCGGCCAACAGTGCGCAGCGCAGCCCGATGAGTACGTTCTGCGGCCTGGTGCTGCAAGGGAGCCGAGAACGGCGTAGTCCATCGCATAGTAGAACGAGGCACCGTCCATTCCACTCTCGAAAACTCTTGCTATGAAAGGAGATACGAGGGCTGATACGACCTCAGCTCCTCCACCGCACGTTCGTACTCCGGCTCGGAGCACGAGCCATTGAACACCTTGACTGCTACGAACTCCTCGCTCACGCCGAGCCTGCGCGGTGGGCTGCCGAGGTAGACCCGACCGTTGTTGCCGTAGCCGAGAGCTCGCTGGACCTGATAGTCGGCGATGTAGGTCGGAATTGGTTGCTCACCGCCGGCATCCGCGATGGGCTGGGCCTGGGGCTCGGTCATGGCGCACCGTGCAGGGACTCGAAGACGAAGCTGCGCTCACCGATGCGGACCTGCGTGCCGGGAAGCAGCCGTACCGGCTGACCGGGCACCAGCGCCGACCAGACCGCGGCGTCTCGCTCGCCGACCAGAGTGCCGTTGGCCGACCCGCAGTCCAGCAGCAGCACATCCCAGTCCTGGAGCCGGATCTCGGCATGCCGACGTGAGATCAGACCGCTGGTGTCGAAAAGGACGAGCGGGCGCAGTTTCCCGGTGCGCACTCGCTCGTCCACGTGCGGTTCGCGCCCCAACAGGTAGTTCTCGTCCAGGGAGAAGCTTGCCCCGTTGTCGAAGACGAGCAGCCCCAGCGGCGGACGCGGCCCTTCGACGAAGACCCCGGTGCTCTCGGCCATCCGGATGCCGCACGTCGCGCAGAAGAGCGTGCGGGGATCGTTGAGGTGACCGTCCCGGCAGCGGTAACCCCGCACCTTGGAGCCGGTCGCTGCTGCCCCGGCTTCTCCAGCTCGCCCGCTCAGCGGCAGCGCCGGCCGGCGCGGCCCAGCCGGCAGTACCCCGAGGAGCTGATCGAAGCTGGGGACAGCGGCCGCGGCGACAGTCGGGGGGTCGACAACCCCAACGGTGGCCGATCTGAGTGGTCCGGCACCGAGGTGGATGGTCCCAGTCGCTGTCATCACCGGAGGAGGCCAGGCCAGGACGGCCCCGGCTCCGGGCACCACGCCCTCGCGCAGGTTGAACGGGCGGGTGAGCCGAAACTCCTGCTCGACACCGCCGCCTTGGGATGTGCACGTGCCCAGATCCAGCAGCAACGGGCCCGGTGGCCAATCTGTCTCGCGGGCCAACACAGCGCCGCTCGGGCAACACAGCCGCAGGCCACGGCCGATGACCGTGGCGGCCCCGGAACCGGCGAGCACGAGGGCGAGTCCATCGTCGGTTGCAGCCACCAGCGCGAGATTCGATGGGCCGGCGCCAGCCTCGACGAGATCTCGCAGAGCTCGGCTCACCCGATATCCCGGCGCGCGCGTTCCACTCTCGGCGCTGGTCGCGAGCAGATCCAGCACCGCCTGCAGAGCTTGGTCGCCCTCCTCGTTGTCCGGCGCCCGGGCCACGAGTAGGACTCCGGGCATCCGGACCACGACGTCGGTGCCGGGCTGCACCGTGACCGCCAGCCGGTCAAAGGAAGGGACCGTCGAGGCGGTCACCCGGGGTCGGGTCCCCGGTGCGGTCACGTCGGTCAGACTTGATTGCGCCTCGTGCGCTGCCCGTACCGGGCGGTCCGTTCCTCGCTCGCTGGCGCTCGCTGCGATGCCCCCGCCCTCTCGGCTCATCCGATCAGCCTTCCGCCACGCCAGCGGCGCCGCACGAGCAGGACCCTGATCGGTCCGGCCAGCACGGCCCAGACGATCAGCCACACCGAGACGAGTAGCAACCAGAAGCTGCGCGCGGTCACCGGCACATGCCACAACCAGCTGTCGGTGCCCAGCAACAGCCAGAGCAGCAGGCCCTCGGGTATCCCAGCGACGAGCGAGAACAGCGTCGGCCAATCCTTGTCCCACCGAAACTGTTGGAGCAGGTGGTAGACCAGCTCCCACAGCAGACCCAGTGCGATCATCAGCGCCAGAACCGTGAGTGCCATCCGGTAGGAGTCACCAAGAGGAAGCCGCGTCGGCAGGATCGGGGTCACCAGTGCCGTCCATCCTCCCCCGACCAGGGCAAAGACCAGGATGCGGGTCTGGATCCGCCCGGCCAGGGAATAGGTCATCCGGCCTCAGATGACAGTGTTGGTGGCCCAACGAAGCCATTGCCGGAACGAGCCCACGGCGCCGAGCCGGCGGCAGAACCCCACGGCCGCGAGGTCGTCGGCGATCTCCGCGGCGGCGATCTGCAAACCGGCGAAGGTGTCCACACCGGGAAGATAACCGCCGTGCGTGGCCGCGCCCGAGGCGTAGAGCCGACCCTTACCACTGCGGGTTCCGCGCACCTCGAAGGTTGGTTCTACGTCCAGTCGCCCGAGCGGATTGCGCCCGGCCCCTGAGTGCTGCAACAGGTCAGCCAGGATCCGCTGTTCGCCGATATCGGACTCCAACCCGGTGCAGTCGATGACGAAGGATGCCTCGACAGTCAGCACATTGCTGCCCGTTCTGACCCGGGCCCCGACCAGATCGTCAGTGCCGGGCTCGAGGGCATCGACCTGCCCATCGACGACGGAGTACCAACCTTCGGTACGAGCGGTGGCGAGCTTGTCCTGCCACCCTCTGCGGTAGGGCACCGAGCTGCCGCCGACAGACTCGTAGAACGCCACTCGCTCGGGTCCTTCGGTTCTGCGTGCCCGATCCCGCAGCTGTCCGCCCCAGACGGCCTTCGGATCGTCAAAGGCCTGATAGGCGAAGCCGTCTCCGCCACACCGGCGAGCAAACCAGGGACCGTGGGGACCGGCGATGTACCCACTCAGGATGTGCACGACCCGGGTCTGCAGACCGTGGCTATTGCGTTCATCGATCAGGCGCTGAAGCACACGCGAGGCAACGATCCCGGAGCCACGAACGATGACCGTGCCAGGACGGCGGCGGAGCTGGTCATAGACGTGTTCGTGTGGTTGATAGGCGTTCACGACGCGGCTGGTGTTGCGCGCGGACTCGCGGTAGCGCTGCAGATCGGGAAGGAACGTGAGGCCCGCGTGGCCCACTGCGAGGTGCACGTACCCGGAACGGAAGGCGATCCGCTTGGCCGCCGTCGATCCCTGCGCGCTGGTGAGGATTGTGAAGTACCCGCCGTCCGCGCGCCTGCGCACCATCCGGACCTGGCCGTTGACAACCATCTCCGGGTACCGGATGCGGGCATGCTCGCGGGTGAGCGCGTCGATGACCTGGCCCAGTCGAGGCGTGTACGGCTCCGCGAGGACCGGCTCGGTCAGGACCTGCCACAGCGGAGTAAAGAAGCCACTCACGGTGTCAGCGCCCAGCGCTTCCCGCACGGCATAGGACGGGAAGCCCCAGATGTTGTCCGGGCACGAAGAGGAATCCGACCGCAGCCGGTCTGCCTGCGAGATCTGGGAGACCCGAGTCAGATAGCCGAAGCTCTCCCATGGCGTAGTCAGCGGGGTTAGTACTCGCAGCGACTCGCTGCGCACCCCACAGATTCGCAGGTGGTCGATCATCGTGAAGGAACCGAGTCCGCCCCCGATCGAGACCAACGGCCAGTCAACGATCGGGATACCGGCCCGGACCAACAGCTGTTCTGACCAGACGTCGCTGTCCAGGAGCGCCGGGGTGAGTTCGCCGGTGCGCTCGGCCGGCCCCGCATCGCTCATGGTTCTGGTCACGATAGTGCCGTCCGTGGGCAAGGCTGGGACGTCTCGCCTACGGGCAATTGCCCGCCGTACCCTGATGGTCGTGTCGGACACGTCCACCGCGGGTTGGTATCCCGACCCGGAGGGTCGCGCCGGTCTGGAGCGCTGGTGGAACGGCCTGGGCTGGAGTGAGTCGGTCCGCTGGGTCTCCGGTGCCGGAGGAACGCTGACTGCCCAAGTCCCGGAGCCGCAGCCTTACCAGACGCAGTACCAGGCCCGAGCAGGACCGTCGCACCAAGAACCCACGGCCGTGACCGGCCAAGGGCGCCCCGCTAGGTCAGGGTCCAAGACCGCCTGGCTCGGCTGGATCGCCACAGCAGCGGTGGTGACCCTGCTCATCGGCGTGGTCATCCTGAGAGGCGGCTCGAATCAGCCTGAGCCGTCGGGTCCGGCTCCCGGTGCGGCTGCCGAACCCGAGACTCGACCGCCAGGCCAGACTCGCATCGTCGACGAAGAGGCTGGAGTCGCCTACCCCTACCTCGGCACCTACTGGCTGGAGTTCGTCAACGAGGTCCAGGAGACGACCTCCACGGCAGGGCAGTACATAGTCACCCAGGAGCAGGTCCCGACGGGCGGACAGTTCATCGCCCAGGTGACGTCCGGCCCGCTCCAGCCGTCGTTCGGGTACGCCGGTCCAATTTCGTTCGGAACCACCATCGCCGCTGTGCAGAGCAGCGTCCGGGTGAACTACTACCCGGCGCCCAACGAGATAGAGATCCTGCGCGACCAGGCGGTCACCGTCGACGGCGCCGCCGGGTATCTGCTCGAGTTCAACCTGAGCTGGGATGTAGCCGGCTACGACTCCACGGGGGAGCGGGCGGCATTGGTCCTGATCGAGACGCGACGTCCGGCTCCCGCGCTGATGTACGTCTCGATCCCGAACACACACGCCGAGCTGTACGGCATCGTCGATCGGGTGATCGCCGAGATCGACGTCCTGCCCTGAGCCCGCGAAGCGCTCCGGCCGACCGGATCTGACGTCAGCGGCTATCGTCGCGCGGGTGCCCGTCCGCGTTCCCTCTCTGCCCGCACATCCGTTGCACCGGTTGACGCTGGACAACGGGCTGCGCGTTGTACTGGCGCCGGACACGACAGCACCGGTGGTGGCGGTCGCGGTCTACTACGACGTAGGGATGCGCAGCGAGCCACGCGGTCGTACCGGCTTCGCCCACCTCTTCGAGCACGTCATGTTCCAGGGCTCGGCGCACCTTCCCAAGCTCGAACACGCCCGCCTGGTGCAGGGCAGCGGCGGGGTGTTCAACGGCAGCACGCATCTGGACTACACGAACTACTTCGAGGTGCTGCCGGCCGGCGCTCTGGAGCGCGCGCTCTTCTGTGAAGCCGACCGGATGGCCGCGCCGCTGTTGAACCAGCAGACGATCGACAACCAGATCGACGTGGTCAAGGAGGAGATCCGGGTCAACGTACTCAATCGTCCGTACGGGGCCTTCCCCTGGTTGCAATTGCCGGAGGTGCTCTTCGAGAGCTTCGCCAACACCCACAACGGGTACGGCGATTTCGTCGACCTGGAGAGCGCGACCGCGCAGGACGCAGCCGCGTTCTTCGACTCCTATTACGCGCCGGGCAACGCAGTGCTCGCAGTCGGTGGGGACTTCGATGTGGACCAGGCGACCGAGTGGGTGCAGCGCTACTTCGGGGAGGTGACAGCCCGTGCGACACCGCAGCGCCCGCCGTTCGGCGAGCCGGCCCTGGCCCAGGACCGCCATGCCGAGGTCGTCGATCCGCTGGCGACCACGCCGGCCCTCGCGATTGGTTGGCGGGTGCCTGATCCGGTGAACGATCTGGAGGCGTTTCTCCCGTACGTCGTTCTCAGCGAATTGCTGTCTGACTCCGACGCCGCGCGCCTGCAGCAGCGCCTGATCCATCGAGACCATCTCGCCATCTCCCAGTCGATGTACCTGGGACTGTTCGGTGATCCCTTCGACGCCCGCGACGCCACAATGTTGATGTTCCAGGCCCATCACGGGGCCGATGTGGCTGCCTCGCGCCTGGTCCGCGCGGTCGACGAGGAGTTGGAATCGGTGTCCTCAGGAGTAGGCCCGAGTGAACTGGCGCGGGTGCAGGCTCGGACTGCGGCACAGCTGATGCGGCAGGCCGACGCGGTTCTCGGTCGCACGCAGAGCTTCGCGGCAGGCGAATTGATCCACGGCCGAGCGGATTTCGCCACCGAGCTTCCGGCCCGGCTCGCCGACGTCAGTGCCGCTTCGGTGGCCGCTGCCGCCGGCAGCCTGCACACCCAGCACACAGCCGTGCTGGAACTCAGGCCAGGGGCCGGCCGATGACCCGACCGATGGTCGATCCGATCCAGGACGACGATTCGGCCGTGAGCCTTCCCTTGGCGATTTTGGCCGAAACCGCCAGTCTGCCGCCGTTGATCGAGGGCCGATCAGCGCGAGCGCCCCGAGCGGTGAACTCGACGTTGCCCAACGGGCTGCACACCCTCGTCGTGCGACGCCCGACCGTCCCCATGGTCGAAGTGCGCCTGCGGATCCCGTTGGCCGCCTCGAGCAGCCGGATTGCGGCAGCCACCACGGCCCGCGGATCCCTGATGTCGTCCTCGATGCTGTTCGGCACCGCAGAGCGCAGCCAAGAGCAACTCGCCAATGACCTGGCCTTGGTTGGTGCGAATCTGTCGGTCTCGGCAGACACCGATCGGCTCCTGTTCTCGATGGCGGTCCTGCGTACCGGACTGTCCACTGTGTTCAATCTGCTTGCCGATGTCGTGACGTCGGCGAGTTATCCCGCGGCTGAAGTCGCGGCCGAACGTGCTCGCCTCGGCCAGCGGATCACGATGGCGTTGTCACAGCCCGGTGTCGTGGCCCGGCTGGCTCGCGCCCGTCGGCTGTTCGGTGAGCACCCCTATGCGCAGACCATGCCCGACCCAGCGGTCGTGGCCGGACTGGACGCAGCAACCCTCCGCCGCACTCATCGGGATCGGGTACGCCCATACGGTGCAACGCTGGTCGTCGTCGGAGACGTGCAACCTGCGACAGTTGTGAAGCTGGCCACGTCGGCCTTCGCGGATTGGGTGGGACCGGCCCGCTCCTCGAGGGTTCTCAAGCTCCCTGATTTCGATCCCGTCGGGATTACCCTCGAAGATCGCCCCGGGGCCGTGCAGTCCAACCTCCGGCTCGGTGGAGCGGCGGTGGGTCGGGATCATCCTGATTACCCCGCGTTGCAGCTTGCCAACCTGGTCTTCGGTGGTTACTTCTCCTCGCGGCTGACCGAGAATCTCCGCGAGCGCAACGGGTTCACCTACAGCCCGCACAGCGGCATCGACCATGCCGTGGCAGGTTCGACGTTCCTCATCAATGCTGATGTGGCCAGCGAGGTGACCGCGCGGGCCGTCCACGAGACATGGTACGAGCTAGGGCGGATGGCTTTAGCACCGATCACGCAGGACGAACTCGACCTGGCCCGGCGGTATGCCCTGGGCAGCCTGGCCCTGTCCACTGCGACCCAGGCCGGGCTGGCCTCGACGCTGTCCAGCCTCGTCGGCCAAGGACTGGCGCCCGGATGGCTCGCCGAGTATCAGAAGTCTGTGGCCGGAGTACGGATCGAGGACGTACAGGAGGTCTCTCGCCGTTACCTCTCGGTGAGCTCGCTGGCCACCGTGGTCGTCGGCGACGCGTCGGTGGTGCGTAACTCGCTGGGGGCGCTTGCTGTGGTGCGGGCTGCGGAATGAGCTCGGAGGTGGGCACCGAGTCGTTGCCCCGCCCCAAGGTAATGCCTGCGCTGTCCCGGGCGGCGCACGACCGAGACGGGCATGGACGGCCCGACGCACAGCCCAGTCTGGGCCACGATCCAGATACCCACGTGCTCCTCGTGACCGATGACTACCTGGTGCCGGTGAGCGAGAGCGGTGGCGCGCCGAGCTTGCAGTTTCGGCGGGCAGACACGGTGGCATCCGATCCGGCCGACTGGTCCTACCTCGGCACCCATGACGGGGTTCGGTACGCCCTGGCGAGAGCCGGCCGCGATCTCCAGGCTGATCAGTGGCGCCATCTTCGGGATATCGGGGCGCAGGTCAGCGATCTCGATGCCGGCCTTCTGGTCGAGGCTGTGGGCCTGGCTCAGTGGCATGACCGCTCGAGACATTGCCCGATGTGCGGAGGTGTGACCGACCTCCGGAACGCTGGCTGGATACGGCACTGTCCGGTCGACTCGACGGAGATCTTTCCCCGCACCGATCCGGCGATGATCGTGCTGGTCCACGACGGAGCCGATCGCTGTGTACTGGGTCGCCAATCGGTATGGCCGACCGACCGCTTCTCGGTGCTCGCCGGATTCGTGGAGCCTGGAGAGTCCGCGGAGCAGGCCGTGATCCGCGAGGTGTTGGAGGAGGTCCGGATGGCGGTTACCGATATCCGGTACGTCACCAGTCAACCGTGGCCGCTGCCGCAGTCGCTCATGCTCGGGTTCACTGCCCGAGCCGCCGGGGACCTGAGGCTGCAGGTAGATCAGGACGAACTCGCGGAGGCCGACTGGTTCACCCGGGCGGAGCTGCGCGATCCCGACCGTACGCGGCCGAAGCTGCCGCCACCGGTGTCGATCGCCTACCAGTTGATCAGTGGTTGGCTCGGTGCGGAGCCAGCGCCTGCTGCCCGTACCTGACAGACCCTTTCGCGGTTATGCGCACAACCGTCGCGAAACGGCCGGATATTCGACGGTTATGCGCATAACCGCGGAGAAACGAGCGCGGCTCAGGCGACGAGTTGGGACTTGACCTGCTCGATCGTGGGGTTCGTCAGCGCGGTGCCGTCGGGGAAGATCAGGGTCGGCACCGTCTGATTCCCACCATTGGCCTTCTCGACCAGGTGGGCCGCCGCGGGGTCGGACTCGATGTTGACCTCGGCGAAGTCGATTCCTTCGCTCTTCAGGTGACGCTTGAGCCGGACGCAGTAGCCGCACCAACTCGTCGTGTACATGGTCACCTTCGGCGAGCTCATTGAAGTCCTTTCGTCGGGATTCTGCGTACCGGGCTCAACGC
>JALZDV010000064.1 GCA_030862345.1 Actinomycetota bacterium
AGCTTGCGCTGTCCACCGGACAGGGTGCCAGCGAAGTCTTGGGCTTTCGCGTCGAGCTTGAAGCGGGCCAGCAGGTCCATCGCACGGGCTTCGATGTCGCGTTCTTGCGACCTCCAGCCGGGCAGCAGGGCGTTGACGAAACGTTCCCCACTCTGTCCCTGCCCGCCGAGTTTCATGTTCTCCAGCACAGTCAACCGAGACAGCGCCTTCGTCAATTGGAACGTCCGAACGACACCCAGCCGCGCGACCTGGTGGGGTTTGAGCCGACCCAGCGAACGCCCGTCGAAGCTCCACTGCCCGGTGTTGGGCTGATCGAAGCCGGTGAGCAGGTTGAACAGGGTCGTCTTGCCGGCCCCGTTCGGCCCGATAAGTCCGGTGATGCACCCCCGCTGGAACTCCAGATGGTCCACTGCGACGGCGGTGAGACCGCCGAAGGACCGCACGAGGTCGTCGACGACGATCGTCGCGTCCGGCTTGGACACGCCGATGTCCCAGGGCAGACCGGCCAGCGGATGAGCGGTGTCCGTGGGCATCGAATTAGCGGGCATCGAGCACGATCTCCCTGCGGTCGCCAAAGATCCCCTGAGGTCTGAAGATCAGCAAAAGCATCAGGCCGATCCCAACCAGGATAAACCGGATGTTGGCCACGTCGGGCGCGCTCAGGATCGCTTCCGGAATGAGTCCGTTACGGATCAGGGCGGCCAGCCCCGCGTCGGTGAAGGCGATGATGAACCAGAGGATCATCGCTCCGATCACTGGACCCAGCACCCGGGCCGTACCACCCAGGATCAACGCCGCATAGGCCAGGAAGGTGTTGGCGTTCTGGAACTGGTCGGGGTTGGCCGAGCCGGTCGCCAGCACCAGGATCATGCCGCCGAAGGCGGCGATGACCCCACCGAGAACCAGCGACTGCATCTTGTAGGAGTACACGTTCTTGCCCAGCGACCGTACGGCGTCCTCATCCTCTCGGATGGACTTCAGGACTCGGCCCCACGGGCTGCGCATCAACTGCCAGATCAGCAGACTGAACAGGGTCACCAGGATCCAGCCCACGAGGCAGGCCCAGATCTCTCGACCGGTCCAGGTCGAGCCCAGGAAGTCATAGGTGCCCTGGGTCTCAAACGGTGCGAGGCCGTAGAAGCCCTGTCCGAAGTTGGACAGCCCTCGGGTTGCTCCGGTGACCGGCGTCGCCGGGGTAGAACGGAAGACGAGGCGGAGGATCTCCGCAGCCGCGATCGTCACGATGGCCAGGTAGTCCGCGCGAAGCCGCAGGGTCGGCAGGCCCAGGAGCAGGGCCAGGACGAGCGCGGCGATCACGCCGATCAGCACCCCGGCCATGAGCGGCAGTCCCCACATGGACACCGAGATCGCTACGCCGTATCCACCGAGAAGGGCGAAGCCGATCTGGCCGAAGTTCAGCAGACCGGTGTAGCCGAAGTGCAGGTTGAGGCCCACCCCCATCAGCGCGAAGAACACCGCCGACTGACTGACCAGGGACTTGACGCTGAGCGCAAGGATGTCGAGAAACTCACTCATCTGGCGTTGCCCGCCTAACCGACTCGAGCTCGGCTGCCGAGGATCCCCTGTGGTCGGACAACCAGGATCACGATCAGCAACAGCAGGCCGCCGACGTATTTGAGCTCGTCGGCGATGACCAATGTGGACAGTTGCACGAAGACGCCGACGATGATGCTGCCCAACAGTGCGCCGTAGGCGGTGCCCAGCCCACCCAAGGTGATCCCGGCGAACATCAGCAGCAGCAGTTTGAAGCCCATGTCCCAGGAGACCTCGTCGGACAGGCCGAAGAGCACCCCACCCAGAGCAGCCAGTCCGCCGCCGACGATCCAGACGAAGCGGATGACCCGGTCGACGTTGATGCCGGACGAGGCAGAGAGGTCGCGGTTGTCGGCTACGGCCCGCATAGCTTTGCCGATCTTGGTGCGCTGCAACATGAGTGCCACCAGGACCAGGACCACCAGCGAGATCACGATCGAGAAGAGATCCTTGTCGGTCAGCGCCACCGGACCGTAGTCATCGGCCCGCTGGCCGCGGTAGTCGCTGTAGGGCTGGGATCGCCCACCGAAGACGATGTTCAACAGGTACCGCAACGCCAGCGACAGGCCGATCGAGATGACCAGCATCGCGACCAGGCCACTGCCCCGTTGGCGTAGCGGCCCCCACAGTGCAACGTCGTTGAGCCAGCCGACGAAACCCCCGACGGCCATCGCGATGGCCGTCGCTGCGATGAGCGGGATCCCGGCATCCACGTTGAGGAACCAGGCAACGATGGCGCCGATGGCTACCAGTTCCCCGTGGGCGAAGTTTGTCAGTCCGGTCGTGCCGAAGATCAAGGACAGTCCGACCGCACAGATCGCGATCAGCAGGCCGAAGCGCAGGCCCTCCACGAGCAGCTGCGGAATCCGGCTCAGGCCACCGCCCTGGCCGATGGAGCCGTCGGACAGCGCGAAGGCCACCCGGCCGACACCCCCTTCGGGGACAGTCACCGTCCGTTCGGTGGCGGCGGCGGTGACTCCCTCGGGAAGATCGTCGGCGTTGATCGTGACGGTGTACTCACCCGGGCCTGGCAGGTCTTCCTCGAAGCGGCCATCCTCGTCGGTCTCGCCCTGTGCGACCTCGTCACCGGCCTCATCGGTGACGGTCACCTCCACGCCCTCGATCGGCCCGGACAGGCTGGTCGCCAACGTCAATCGGATCGTCTCGCCCTCGGCCGATGCTGGCGACGGGGTGCCAACCGCCAGACCGAGAGAGATGGCCAATCCGGCGACTGCGACCACGAGGATGCGGGCAGCCCATTGCCCGTACGCGCGCAGAGCTCGCCGGGTCAGCACCAGCTGCTCCTCTTCGGCGCATCGGGTTCAGGCGCTCTCGTGTCCGCGGCCATCAGACTCCATAGGTGGGAGGTAATCGGACGGGACAGTAGCGGACGGCTCGCGCGTCGAGAAGCACTCGCGCCCGAGGTGCAAGAGCACCGAAGGCGCCGCCGGACAACCCCGAGGTTGTCAGGGTATGCCGTCATCGGGCACGCTGGGCACCGTCCACACTGGCGGGGGATCGGTCGCCCACCTCCTGCGACGTCGATGACGGCCATACCCGTTACCGGAGAGGAGCGCCTGTGCCTCGGTGCGGGATCGTCGTGCGTCCTGCTGAACCCGATGACCTGGACGAGGTGGCCCGCCTCGTGGACATCGTCGTGCAGACGATCCCGGGTCAACGGCAGAACGGCTCTCGGTTGGCGACCGGTGTCGAACGCTTCGGGCAGATCCTGGACAACCCGGACGCCGAACTACTCATCGCCTGTCTGGCTGATGGCACGCGAGCCGGTGCAGCGCTGCTGTCGGTCGATGCGGTGTCCATGGCCCTCGGCGGATTGACCATGTCGGTTGTTCTCATCGTCGACGAGAACGCACGGCAGCGCGGTGTCGGCCGCGAGCTCGTCTCGGCCGTAGCGCGGTATGCCGATGAGGCCGGTGCCGAGGCCGTCACCGTGTCGTTGCCACCGGGTGCTCGGGAGGCTCACCGGTTCTTCGCCCGGCTGGGTTTCGTCCCGCTGGTAACCAGCCGGATCGCCTCGGTGTCACAGCTGGTACGCGCCCTCGCGCCGAGTGAGATAGCCGCCGAACGCAGACTCGGCGTGCTCTCGCGTGGAAGACGGCCGTTCGGTCGGCGTAGCTCAGCCCTGGCCGACGTCCGGATGGCGGCCACCGTCCGGTTGGACCGGTCGGTCACGTAGTTCGAGACGTCCGATCGGCGTCGATCCGAGCGCACTGCCGGCTGAGGTAAGAAGGCGGCGAAGCTGTCACACCGCGACCCTAGAGTGGGTCCCGTGAGCGCGATCAGCCAGAGTGCAGAGACAGCCATTACGGCGGTGCCGGCGCAACCAGTCAGACTGCTGCTCGTGGACGGCCATTCGATGGCCTACCGGGCGTTCTACTCCCACCCCGTGGAGAACTTCTCCACCACGACCGGGCAGCCGACCAACGCGGTCTACGGATTCACCTCGATGCTGATCAAGGTGCTCACCGACGAGGCCCCCACCCACATCGCGGTCGCCTTCGACGTTTCGCGGGCCACCTTCCGGAGCGAGATATTTGCCGACTACAAGGCCACCCGCTCCAAGACCCCGGAGGACTTCCGTGGCCAGGTCAGCCTGATCCACGAGGTCCTGGCTGCACTCAAGATCGCCTCGCTCGAGGTCGATGGGTACGAGGCCGATGACGTCATCGCGACCCTGGCGACCGAGGCCACCCAAGAGGGCATGGAGGTACTGATCTGCACCGGGGACCGGGATGCGCTGCAACTGGTCAACCCGCTGGTGACGGTGCTCTACCCGCATCGAGGCGTCACCGGGATGACGCGATTCGACCCAGCCGAGGTCCAGGCCAAATACGGGCTGTCGCCGGCCCAGTATCCGGACTTCGCTGCACTGCGCGGGGATCCATCCGACAACCTCCCCGGCATCCCGGGAGTGGGCGAGAAGACCGCGGCCAAGTGGATCCGCGAGTTCGGTTCACTGCAGTCCCTGGTCGATCGGGTCGACGAGGTCCCCGGAAAAGCCGGAGACGCCTTGCGGGACCACCTTGGCTCGGTGCTCCAGAACAGCCAGCTCACCAAGCTCATCCGAGATGTGCCCCTGGACCTGCGACCACAGGATTTGCGGTGGACGAGCTGGGACCGCGAACAGGTTCACCAGCTCTTCGACAACCTCCAGTTCCGGGTGCTGCGAGACCGGCTGTTCACAGACCTCAGTGCCGACGAGCCATCCAGCGAGGGTGGATTCGAGGCGACGGTCGACGAACTCGCCCCAGGTGAGCTGGGCTCGTGGCTGGCCGAGCACGGGCATGGTCAGCACCCCATGGGCATCTCCCCGTATGGCAGCTGGGGCCGCGGCACCGGAACGATCGAGGCGATCGCGTTGTGCACTGTGGCCGGTCACGGAACCTGGGTTCGGCTGGCCGAACTGAACGCTGAGGACGAGAAGGCGTTGGCCGAATGGCTGGCCGACCCCGATGCGGACAAGGCGATTCACGACCTCAAGGGCCCACTGCTTGCCGCCTGGGCGCATGGATTGGAGCTCGAGGGCATCAGCAGTGACACGATCCTGGCCGCCTACGTAGCGATGCCAGGACAGCGGTCCTTCGATCTGACCGACCTGATCGTCCGCTACCTCAAGCGGGATCTCACACCGGTCGCCACCGAGACCGGACAGCTCACCCTCGACGGTGGGGCCGACGCCGCCAATGCCGAACGTGCCGAGCACGGAGTCCGGACGGCCATGGCGATCACGGAGTTGGCCGGCTCCCTCGGGGATTGGCTGGCCGGCCGGGGCGGTACTCGCCTGCTGACCGACATGGAGCTTCCGTTGGCTCGCGTGCTGGCTCGGATGGAGGCGGCCGGGATCGCGATCGACATGGACCGGCTCAGCGGACTGCAACGTGAGTTCGCAGACGCGGTGAATGACGCCGCTGAAGATGCCTACGCGGTGATCGGCCAGCGGATCAACCTCGGGTCGCCCAAGCAATTGCAGATCGTGTTGTTCGACGATCTCGGTCTACCCAGGACAAAGCGGATCAAGACCGGCTACACCACCGACGCCGAGTCGCTCACGACCCTGCTGGAACAGACCGGGCATCCATTTCTGGAACATCTCATGCGGCACCGCGATGTGACCCGGCTCCGGACGGTGATCGACGGACTTCTGCCCATGGTCGACGACGTCGGCCGGATCCATACGACCTTCCAGCAGACCGTCGCCGCCACCGGCCGACTGTCCTCGGCCGATCCGAACCTGCAGAACATCCCGATCCGCACCGCAGAGGGGCGCCGGATCCGGCAGACCTTCGTGGTCGGGCCGGGTTTCGAGTCGCTGATGACGGCCGACTACAGCCAGATCGAGATGCGGATCATGGCGCACC
>JALZDV010000065.1 GCA_030862345.1 Actinomycetota bacterium
TACCACGACCGTGAGCACGTGATCTTCAACGTCAAGCTCCGCCGCCAGCTCTACAGCGAGTACGGCATGGACTACGTGAACGCACCGGGCAAAACCATCCCGGCCCGTGTCCGGACCAGCGGGCACAAGTCGCAGCGCGCCTTCCTTTCCGCGCTGTTCGAATGCGACGGATGGATCGATCCGAGTTCCACAATCGGACTGGGGACGGCTTCTGAGCGGCTGGCCCATGAGGTACAGCTCATGCTGTACGGCCTAGGCATCCCGTCGAGCGTCTACCCGAAGTTCAACCAGACATATCAGCGCAACTACTGGTCGGTGATCGTGAAACCGGCTGTGGTGGAGCGGTTCCTCACCGAGGTCGGATTCCGTTCGGAGCGTCGTCGCAAGCAGGTCGAGTTGAACTTCCGCCCCGCGGCACGCGACCCAGAGGCCGACAATGTGCCGCACGCCGCTGCCCTGCTGCGCGATCTGCGTGACAGCTCCGGCGTCGGGTCGCGCGACTTCGATCGGATTGCCGGGGACCTGTTCCATTCGGATCTGGCTCTTGGCTGCTCACGGCGCCGGTTGGCCAAGATCGTTGACTTCTTCGACGCCAGGTCATCGCTGCTGGCGCCAGCCAGTCGGGCGATCGTGGAATACCTGCGGCACCTCGGTTCAGCTCGGCACACCTATGAGCGCATCACGGCTATCGAAGACGGAGGCGTCCAGCCGACGTTCGACATCGTGGTTCCCGAGACGCACAGCTTCCTCGCCAACGGGGTGCTGTCGCACAACACCACGGTCGCGCTTCACGCCGTGGCCAGTGCGCAGGCCGCCGGTGGCATCGCCGCGTTCATCGACGCCGAGCATGCGCTGGATCCGGACTATGCCAAGGCATTAGGTGTGGACACCGATGCTCTGCTGGTCTCCCAGCCTGACACCGGTGAGCAGGCCCTCGAGATCACCGACATGCTCGTTCGTTCCGGCGCGCTGGACATCGTGGTTATCGACTCGGTCGCGGCCCTCGTCCCGCGGGCGGAGATCGAGGGCGAGATGGGCGACAGTCACGTCGGTCTGCAGGCCCGCCTGATGAGTCAGGCGCTGCGCAAACTCACTGGGGCACTGAGCAATTCGGGTACGACCCTGATCTTCATCAACCAGCTCAGGGAAAAGATAGGCGTGATGTTCGGTAGTCCCGAAACCACCACGGGCGGCAAGGCCCTGAAGTTCTACGCCTCTGTCCGGCTCGACGTTCGGCGGATCGAGACGCTCAAGGACGGCACCGACGCGGTCGGCAACCGGACCCGGATCAAGGTCGTGAAGAACAAGTGCAGTCCTCCATTCAAACAGGCCGAGTTCGACATCATCTACGGCCAGGGGATCAGCCGTGAGGGGTCACTGATCGACGTGGGCGTCGAGCAGGGCTTCATCCGCAAGGCCGGGGCTTGGTACACCTACGACGGTGACCAACTCGGTCAGGGCAAGGAGAACGCCCGCGCGTTCCTGCGGGACAACCCGGACCTGGCCGATGAGATCGAGAAGAAGATCAAGGAGAAGCTCGGCATCGGGCCGGTCCTGGATGTCGACCTCCCGGTCGATGTAGCCCCGGTCGACTTCTGACCCGGATGAGCACTGCGACCGGCGGTACGTCACGGGGGCGGCGAATCGGTGGCTCCCGGGACGGGCGCCGTCTGGTCGAGGAAGGCGATCCCGGCGGTCATCCCGAAGACCCGCCGGGTGACCCCGAGTCGGTCGCTCGGTCGATCTGTCTGAAGCTGCTCACTATGTCGCCCAAGACAAGAGCCCAACTGGCCGAAGCACTGGCGGCCAAGGGCATTCCTGACGAGGCGGCGGAGGCTGTTCTGGACCGCTATACCGAAGTGGGTCTGATCGACGACGCCGCGTTCGCCAAGGCGTGGGTGAGCACGCGCCAGGCCGGTCGGGGGCTGGCTACACGGGTCCTGGCGCAAGAGTTGCACCGCAAGGGAATCGACAAGGACATCGCCGGAGCGGCGCTCGCCACGATCGAGCCGGATGCCGAGGAGGTGTCGGCGCGAATGCTCGTCCAGCGCAAACTGCGCAGCATGCGCGGGGTGGAGGCCCGCGTAGCCACGCGTCGGCTCCTTGGGGTGCTCGCTCGCAAGGGATACCCTTCAGAGCTGGCCTTCCGGGTCATCCGGGAGGAACTACAGGCGAGCTAAGCCTGCAGCCTCGGTCAGGCCCCGGCGGTGACCGTCTCTTGTTCAACCCTGATCGCAGCCGAGCGGCCCGAGCGGGACAGTCGACGCTCCAGGAACTGCGCGAACCTGCCTAGCGCGTAATTGATTGCGATGTAGATGACGGCGATCACGGTAAATACTTGGATCGGGTTGTTGAGGATTATGTATAGGCGCTCGCCCGCACCTACCAGTTCCTCGTAGTTGCCGACCACTGCGATCAGGGATGTGTCCTTCAGGACGACGATCAACTGGCTGATGATCGCCGGCAGCATCGTCCGGAAGGCCTGCGGGAGCAGGACGGCCCGCATCGCTTGCCCGTTGGTGAGACCAATCGCCAGGGCAGCTTCGCGCTGGCCGCTGGGCAACGAGAGAACCCCGGCACGCACGATCTCGGCGAAGATGACGCTGTTGTACAACGTCAGGCCGATCACGAGAAACCACAGGTTCTCCCCGCCGATCCAGCCCGAGGTGTCCAAGAAGTCAGGCAGCACGCGGGAAGTGAAGTAGATGGACACCACGACCGGGACTCCTCGGAGGAACTCCACGAGTCCGGTTAGCGGGATGCGAGCCGTCCGGCCGAGCGAGAGTCGCCCGACGGCGATGACCGTCCCGATCACGACCGACAACACCATGGCGATAAGAGCGGCCCGCACGGTATTGATCAGCCCCTGGCCGATAACCCGCCAGACCGCGGCGAAGTCTTCGTTGCCTGGGCTGATCAGCGGACCCCACTTGTCCATGGAGAACTGATCGCGGTCAACCAGTCGCATCACGACAAGGACCAGGAGCGCCACGATCACGCCACCGGCGACAACCGTCCCGATCCTGATCCGGCGCCGCGCCCTCGGGCCCGGCTCGTCGTAGAGAACCGCTTCGGTACTCACGCGCACTCCGCGGAGCTGGCCGTTTCGTTGGTGCTCATCGGGCGATCGCCACCCGTCGCTCGATGACCTGCAAGATCGCACCTGACGGAAGGGTGATCGCCAGGTATCCGATCGCGACCCCGGTGATCACCGGAAGATTCGCGTAGCCCTGTGCACTGGTCAGACTCGCGCCGGTGCTGAATAGATCACCGCCGACCCCGAAGGCCCCGACTACGGCGGAGTTCTTGAACATCGCGATGATGACGCTGCCCAACGGAGGGACCACCGTTCTCAGCGCCTGAGGCAGCACCACAAGGGTCAATGACTGGCGAAATGTGAGGCCGATGGATCGCGCCGCCTCCGCCTGACCAGCCGAGACAGAGTTGATCCCGGAACGGATCGCTTCGCACACGAAGGCCGAGGTATAGACGACCAGTCCGCTGACTCCCAGGGCGTAGAACGAGGCGTTGAGGCCAAGGACGGGCAAGCCGAACGCGAAAAAGAAGAGCACGACCGTGAGTGGGGTGTTTCGAAAGGTGGTGACCCACCATGTCCCGAAGGCCCGCAGCGGCGGTACTGGGGAGACCCGGCAACCGGCGAGGACCGTGCCCAACAGCAGTGATCCCACCATTGCCCATAAGCAGATCCCGAGCGAAGTGAGAAACCCGCTCCAGAACGCATCAAGATTTTCAGTGATCGCGTCCACGGACCACTCCAGTCAGAGTGCCGAGGCGCGTGGGTACCGGAGTCGATACGCTCCGGCC
>JALZDV010000083.1 GCA_030862345.1 Actinomycetota bacterium
GCTGAGGACGTCGTAGAACCAGGGCGTAGGCCCAGGCCAGCAGGCCGATCCCCACCAGCAACCATTCCGGCCCCTCCCGGACCCGGCTGGCGATCGTCTCCTCTTGTCGCACAGTCACATCGGCGACCAGCGTCTGCCGGGTGAACAGCTCGGTCGTCTGCACCAGCGAGCCGTCAGGGGCGATGAAGGCACTGATCCCGACGGTGGACGCCACCACAACCGGGCGCCCGTGCTCGATCGCTCGCAATCTGGCCATCGCCAACTGCTGATGGGTCTCGTCGGTGAAACCGAAGGTGGCGTTGTTGGTCTGTACGACAATCACACCGGCGCCGGCGTTCACGACGTCTGCGGTGAGGTCGTCATAGGCGATCTCGAAGCAGATCAGGTCCCCGAACCGGACGCCGGCGATGTCGAAGATGCCCGCCTCGTCGCCGGAGACGAAGTCACGACCGATCATGTCGACCAGGTCGGTGATGCGTTCCAACAGGGCTCTGGCCGGGACGTACTCGGCGAACGGCACCGGATGCCGCTTGGTATAGACCTGCCCCGGCCCCGAGTCCGGATCCCAGAGCACGCCGACATTGCTGACGCTGTTCGGGCCGGGGCCGTTGAGCACGGCGCCGACGAGAATGGGTACGTCGATGGCCCGCGCCGCCCGGTCGATGGCAGCAGCAGCGTCCGGATTGGTCAACGGGTCGATGTCGGACGAGTTCTCCGGCCAGATCACCAGATCGGGAAGGGCTTGACGCCCGGCGGCCACCTCCGCAGCCAGGGTCACCGTCGCCTCGACGTGGTTGTCGAGCACTGCGCGTCGCCGGGAGTTGAAGTCCAGTCCGGCTTGCGGCACATTCCCCTGCACGACGGCGATCGTCGTCTGTGGCTTGCCGCCACTGGCCAGCGATCCGTCGCCCAGGGTGAGCCAACCGGTCGCAGCAACCAGCGGTACGGCGAGGGAGGCAATACCGCGCCGAAGAGCCTGTGCGCGACCGACCGCGAGAATCGCTGCGGCAAGAAATGTTCCGGTCAGCGCGACGCCGAACCCGACCAGCGGCACACCGCCGAACGCAGCCAAGGGTGTGAATGCACCATCCGGTTGACTGAATCCCAACCTTCCCCACGGGAAACCCCCGACGAACCAGCGCCCGCGCAAGGCCTCGCCGCCGATCCACAACGCTGCCATCCACACCGGCCATGCCGGCAGCCGACTCAGCACTGCCCACCCGGCGCCCATCAGTGCCAGATAGCCCGCCTGCCACAACGCCAGCAGCAACCACGGCCATGCCGGGAGGTACTCCGCCGCCCAGGCCAGGTGCGGAACGAAGAAGGCCAGTCCTGACGCCAGCCCGAGCCAGGCCCCGGCTCGGGCGCGTTTCCGGTATACCGCGACCGCGAGCGCGGCCGGCCAAACAACTGCGAGCAGCCGCATGTCGTAGGGCGGGAAGGCCAGCAGCGAAGCCAGTGCGCCGAGTACGACCAGCAACGTCGGCGCCCAACGAGGCATCCTCGGCTTTGCCGGTTCAGCGGCCGGGTCACCGCCGCGTGACTTCGTGCTGTTTCCCGACTTGTCTGCCCTACACCCGGCGCGAGACTGAGGGGTCTCCGGATCGACGGACTCGGGAACGTCGGGATCCGGGTGGACAGCGGCAGGGGCGCCGGTCGTGGCCGAAATGCCCACGTCAGTTCCCTCCGCCGCCCCGCACCGCCGTCGGGGGTGAGCACACCAGCATTCCACGGTTCCCGAGGCAGGATGTCCACTGGCTTGGCGGGTCCAGGGAGTCACCGATCCGCAGCGTGAGCAGCGGAGCAGCCCTTCAAGCGTGCGTACCGCTGGCGCGGAAGGGGTGGGAGGAAGAGGCCCGGCGGAGTCTTCGGACCGGCGTCCCGTCGCTGCTGGCTGCAACCGAGGCACCGTTGTCTACTGGCTCGCCGGACACTCTCCTTTTCCCACCCGCTCCGGGTGACACGCTCCTGACGGCACGCAAAACGTCCTGCCCTGGCCAGGTGCTGTCCGCAGTTGTTGCGTGCAGCACACGAGCCGACGTCCTCGCGCACCGATGTGCAGGGGAAGGCCATTCCCGGATTGCCCGTTGTGCGATGCAAGCAACCTACCGGTCCACTTGCTTGAGCTGTCAACGGGTTCCAGGCGCCCGGCGTCGGCCATCTCCGCACTTTCTTGCCGTGCGCGGCTCAGGGAACGACAACGGTGCCGGTGGCCCTGGTGATCACGATCGGCGGGTCCAGGACGTCGGCTGCCGACGACCCTCGCGCGGGTGCCGACCGACACACCACTCTGGCCTCGAAGGCAATGGCGCGACTACGCCGACCGACCCGGGTGAGGGTGGCGGTGGCCTCGACGATGTCCCCTGCCTGCAGGGGCGCCAGCATCTCCACGGAGTCGTATCCGGCCAGCAGCGACTCATCCCCGTCTGTTCGGATCGCCAGTTCGGTCGCCACATCGCCGAAAAGGCCCAGTACATAGGCCCCCTCCACCAGGTCGCCGCCGTAGTGGGCATGTGAGTAGGGCACGTACCTGCGATGGGTGACGGTCAACCCTGGTCGGGGTAGGTCAGATGCGGCCGCGCGGAGCCCGGTTGTCGAGCCTGGATCGGGTAGGACGGGTTCAGCGGACACGGACGGACTCCTTGTTGGCGAGAGTGTGAACGAGATAGGACGCGACTTCTCCAGGAGTCGTCCCGCGACCGAAGATCCGGTCGACCCCGAGTTCGTCAGCCATGCGTGGATCGAACCGCGGACCCCCGACGACGATGAGCGGGCGTTGGCCGCCCATCGCTTCCCGGAATGCCGCCGCGAGTTCGCGCGTGTTGCGCAGGTGCGCATCCCGCTGAGTCACGACCTGGGAGACAAGCACGGCATCGGCTCGGTCCTTGCGGGCCTGGCTAACCAATTCCGGGACGCTGACCTGAGCGCCGAGATTCGACACCTTCATCTCCCGGTAGTACTCCAGTCCCTTCTCCCCGGCGAACCCCTTGACGTTGAGAATGGCATCGATCCCCACGGTGTGCGCGTCGGTTCCGATGCAGGCACCAAGCACGATCAGCTTGCGACGCAGGGTCCGCTTGATCGCCAGATTCGCCTCCTTGGCAGCTAGCAGCGGGAACTCCCGCTCCCGCACGACGACCTTGTCCAGATCCACGAGATGGCCGGCCCGGCCGTACACGATGAAGAAGGAGTAGGCCGACTCACCTGCGCCCAGCCCCCTGGCATGCACCACCATCGCCGGATCCAGACCCATCTTGGCGGCCAGTTGGAGCGCGGCACCCTCGGCTTTGGGACCGGCTGGCATCGGCAGGGTGAACGACACCTGGACCATGCCGTCGCCGGTTGTGTCGCCATAGGGCCGGATGACGCTCGACTCGCTCATTCGGCCGCCTTTTTGCCCAGGTCGGCCTCCATCAGCGTGGCGGCAGGGTTGTCGTATCTCTCCGCCTTGACGATCACGCCGTCGAGACCCTTGCCATGGTCGACCGGGCGTTTGGTGATGCCGAAGGTCCCATCGGCGATCGCGTGGAGCAGGCCGTCGTCGGTGATCCGTTCGAGCAGCTCGACCGCCTCGGCCAAGACGTGGTTGGCACGGTTCTCGATGAAACCGCCACGGGGTGGGTGGAAGTCCTCGGTCAATCCACCGGCCGCGTCCAGCACGTACCGCACGTTCTGCAGGGCCAGGTCACGGTCGGAGAGGAACGGGGTGACCACCGCCTCGGTCATCATCCCTACCAGCAGAATTCCCTGTCCGGTGAGCGCACCGACCAGGTTGAAGAAGCCGTCCAGGAGGTAGCCGCGGAAGATGTCGCCGGTCATGTGCTTGGTCGGCGGCATCCACTTCAGCGGAGCAGCCGGAAAGAGGTGCCTGGCCAGTAGCGCATGGGCCAGTTCGAGTCGGAACGACTCCGGAAGGTCCGGATTGATCTCGAAGGCGTGGCCCAGGCCTAGCTGCCAGTCCGCCAGGCCCGCCTCGTGCGCGAATGTTTCGTTGAGCAACTGGCTGACGGTCACCGTGTGCGCGTCGTCGACGGCGTCGGCTGTGGTGAGGTAGTTGTCCTCGCCGGTGTTGATGATGATCCCGGCGCGCGCGTGGATCATCCGGCTGAACCGCTGGTCGACGAATGTGCGCTGCGGGTTGATGTCGCGGAAGAGGATGCCGTACATCGAGTCGTTGAGCATCATGTCCAGCCGCTCCAGCCCGGCCAGGGTGGCGATCTCAGGCATGCACAAACCGGAGGCATAGTTCGTGAGCCGGACGTAGCGTCCGATCTCCCGGCTCACCTCGTCCAGGGCAGCCCGCATCAGCCGGAAGTTGTCCTGAGTCGCGTACGTGCCGGCGTATCCCTGGCGGGTGGCACCTTCGGGAACGAAGTCGAGCAGGGACTGGCCGGTCGAGCGGATCACCGCGATGACGTCGGCACCGGCCCGAGCCGCGGCTTGGGCCTGCGGGATGTCTTCGTAGATGTCGCCGGTGGCCACGATCAGGTAGACCCAGGGCCTACGCGGAGGGTTCCCGATCCTTCGGATCAGCCGATCGCGGGTCACGCGGTTTCGATCGATCTGTCGCAGGCCTGCCCTGGCTGCCGCGGTCGCGGCGTTGTGTGCCCTGGTTGCGGCCGCCCCGGTGGGCAGTTCGAATCGAGCGGTCCCAGCCGTCACTGACTCGGCGAGATCAAGCAGGCTGTCATGGCCGCGGGTGCGCATCGCATGCCATACCGGAAGTGCCACACCGTGTTCGAGCCCTACCTGGTCCCGTACGGCATCAACCACTCGGTTGACCCAGGGGATGTCTCCGTCCCCGGTGGTCGGGTCGGCGCCGCGCAAGCC
>JALZDV010000084.1 GCA_030862345.1 Actinomycetota bacterium
GGCGTCCAGCGCCGCACGGGCCACCGCCGCTCGGGTGGTGTCGACGGTGGTCGGCAGTCCGGCAGCGGCGAGCTCGCTGATCACCGGCAGAACTCGGCGGAGCTCGTCTTCGGCCGGGATCCGTTCGGCGCCGGGCCGGGTGGACTCACCGCCGACGTCCACGACATCGGCCCCGGCTGCCGCCATCTCCAATCCATGGGCAACCGCGTCCGCGACGTCCGAGAAGCGGCCGCCGTCGGAGAAGGAGTCGGGCGTGACATTGAGGATCCCCATCACCAGACAGCGGTCAAGTGCCGGCAATCCGACCGGACGGGGCGCTGCAGAAGACGCGGAGCCGTACGACCCGAACGTGGCGGCGCTCACGGCGCAGGACATTAGCCTGCGGGAACTAGTGCCCGAGGATGAGGCTCATCGCCTCGGCGCGGGTAGGTTGGCTGGTCTTCAGGATGCCGCGCACAGCCGAGGTAACCGTCCGAGAGCCCGGCTTGCGGACCCCGCGCATCGACATGCAGAGGTGTTCGCACTCCATCACGACAATCGCGCCTCGGGGCTTGAGCCGTTCCACCATGGCGTCGGCGACCTGCGACGTGAGCCGCTCCTGGACCTGGGGACGGCGGGCGTAGAGGTCGACCAGCCGGGCCAGTTTGGACAGCCCGGTGATCTCCCCCGACGTGTTGGGTACGTAGCCGACATGGGCGACCCCGTGGAAGGGCGCGAGGTGGTGCTCGCAGACGCTGTAGAGCTCGATATTGCGGACGATCACCATCTCGTCGTGGTTCTCGTCGAAGGTCGTGGTGACGACGTCCTCGGGCGTCTGGTGTAGGCCGGCGAACATCTCCCGGTAGGCCCGCGCCACCCGTGCCGGCGTCTCGAGCAGCCCGGGCCGGGTCGGATCCTCACCGACCGCGATCAGGAGTTCGGCAATAGCCGCCTCGGCCCGATCTTGGTCGAAATGCGCGCCCGATGGGGCCGCGTTCACGCTGGCTTCGCTTCCCCGTTCGCCCGGCCGCGCACTGCGGGGCTCACTCCCGTGATCCCGCCCACGACGTCGCTTCG
This sequence comes from Actinomycetota bacterium, assembly GCA_030862345.1. Classification (GTDB taxonomy): domain Bacteria; phylum Actinomycetota; class Actinomycetes; order Mycobacteriales; family Geodermatophilaceae; genus JACCQS01. Next base: position 1,057 of record JALZDV010000084.1, read on the forward strand.
TCGCGCTGGCCGGAGCCGGCCTCACCGTTGCTCCGAGCCGCCGCTTCGGGCAGATGCCCGGAACCGTTCAAGCTCGTCCGCTCGGCCGGGGTCAGCACCGGCGGAAGATCGGACGGAGCCCGCTTGCCGAAGCCCTCGTACGGCGCCATCGACGGACGCTTCGACACCCCTTCGGCGATCCGCGCCAGGTCCTCGCGGGTCAGCGTCTCCTTGTCCATCAACTCGAGGACCATGCTGTCCAGGACAGCGCGGTACTCCACCAGGATGTCCCAGGCCTCGTCGTGGGCAAGCTCGATCAGCCCACGGATCTCGGCGTCGATATCAGCCGCGACCGCGTCGGAGTACTCGCGAGCATGACCCATGTCACGGCCCATGAACGGCTCGGCATCCCCGGATCCGTACTTCACCGCTCCGAGCTTGGCGCTCATCCCGTACTGGACCACCATGGACCGAGCGAGCTTGGTGGCCTTGTCGATGTCATCGCCGGCCCCGGTGGTGGGCTCATGGAAGACGAGTTCCTCGGCTGCCCGCCCGCCCAGGGCGTAGGCCAGGGTGTCGATCATCTCCGAGCGCGTCTGGGTGTACTTGTCCTCGGTCGGCAGCACCAGGGTGTGCCCGAGCGAGCGGCCGCGGGGCAGGATCGTCACCTTGTGCACTGGGTCGAGGTTGGGCAGTGCGTGTGCTACCAGCGCGTGCCCGGCCTCGTGGTAGGCGGTGACCTTCTTCTCCTTCTCGCTCATCGCCCGGGTCTTGCGCTCGGGGCCGGCGATGACCCGGTCGATTGCCTCTTCCAGGAAGTAGTCCGTGATCAACGTCTGGTTGTGCCGGGCGGTCAGCAACGCCGCCTCGTTGATCACGTTGGCCAGGTCCGCACCGGTGAAGCCGGGGGTACGCCGGGCCACAGTGTCGAGGTCCAGCCCTGGAGCGAACGGCTTGCCCTTGGCGTGCACCTGAAGGATGGCCTTTCGGCCTTCCAGGTCGGGACGATCCACGGCGATCTGGCGGTCGAAGCGACCCGGGCGCAGCAACGCGGGGTCGAGGATGTCCGGACGGTTCGTGGCCGCGATCATGATCACGCCGCCGCGAACGTCGAATCCGTCCATCTCGACCAGCATCTGGTTGAGGGTCTGCTCGCGCTCGTCATGCCCGCCGCCCATACCAGCGCCTCGGTGCCGGCCGACCGCGTCGATCTCGTCGATGAAGATGATCGCCGGGGCATTGGCCTTGGCCTGCTCGAACAGGTCGCGGACCCGGGAGGCACCCACCCCTACGAACATCTCGACGAAGTCCGAGCCGGAGATCGAGTAGAACGGGACGCCGGCCTCGCCGGCCACGGCGCGGGCGAGCAGGGTCTTCCCGGTCCCCGGCGGGCCGAAGAGCAGCACGCCCTTGGGGATCTTGGCTCCGACGGCCTGGAACTTCGCCGGCGCCTGGAGGAAGTCCTTGATCTCCTCGAGTTCCTCGATGGCCTCGTCGGCTCCGGCAACATCAGCGAAGGTGGTCTTCGGGGTCTCCTTGCTGACCAGCTTGGCCTTGGACTTACCGAAGCTCATGACGCCCCGGCCACCGCCGCTCTGCGAGTTCATGAACCAGAACAGCAGAAAGATCAGAAGCACGAAGGGCAGCAGGCTGAGCAGGATCGAGACGAAGATGTTGTCCTGGCTCACCGTGGTGTCGAACTGGGCGTTGGATCCGTTGGAGTTCAGGACGAGGTCGAAGATCTCGTCGGAGGCTTCCAAGGGATAGGAGGCAGTGACCTTGGTCTCGCCGTCCACGGCATTTCGCAAGGTCAGGTCGAGGGTCTGTTCCTTGTCATTGATCGTCGCCTCAGACACATTGCCGGATTCGAGCTGGTCCAGCGCCACCGACGTCTTGACCTCGGTGTAGTCACCGCCACCACTGAACAGCGGTTGGATGACGAAGAACAGCAGGACGGCAAGCCCCACCCATAGCCATGGCGATCTGATCAACTTCTTACGTTCCATCGCGATGCCGAACCCGAGGGTGGATCGGGGTCGGCGTCCCTCCTGCTCTTGTCGGCCCGAAGGCTCTGGCGCGCGCCGCGACCCGACGCTGTGGAGAACAGGATTCCCGTCTCCTACCGCGGAGGGAACTGTACCCCGCAACGCTGGGAGACCCTGTTGCTCTTGCCTCGACCAACGCGCAGGCGCCTCACGGCGTTCCTCCCGTACGCCGGCGCTCTCATTCCTGGCGGTTTGGCGAAACCGCCAGAAGCCTCGGCGACCCGCGCGGGGTCAGGTTGCGGCGTAGACCGCGGGGCGCAGGGTTCCGATGAAGGGCAGCTCGCGGTAGCGCTCGGCGTAGTCCAGGCCGTACCCCACGACGAATTCGTTGGGGATGTCGAAGCCGACGTAGCGGACCCGCACCGCGACCTTGACCGCCTCCGGTTTGCGCAGCAGTGTGCAGACCTCGAGTGAGGCCGGCCGGCGCGCCTCGAGATTCTTGATCAGCCAGGACAGCGTGAGGCCGGAGTCCACGATGTCCTCGATGATCAGCACGTGCTGCCCAGAGATGTCGCGGTCCAGATCCTTGAGAATCCGAACGACCCCCGAGGAGCTGGTGGCCGAGCCGTAGGAGGAGACCGCCATGAACTCCATCTGCGAGGGCCTGGACAGCGCCCGGGCGAAGTCGGACATGAACAGCACCGCGCCCTTCAGTACGCCGACCAGCATTACGCTGCGGTCGAAGTAATCTGCGGCCACCTCGTCGGCCAGTTCGGCAACCCGGGCGGCGATCTGCTGCTCGCTGACGAGCACTGTCTCGATATCGTCGCCGTACACGCCGGTGGCCCGAGGGCTGATCTCGTCGGTCGTCTGCCCGTTGATGAGGACTGTGGCCACTCAGGGCTCCCGTGGTTGGTGGGTGGGGCTATTACGAGGACTAGTGGCCGCGGCCTGGTGGCTCGCACGACCGCGCGGGGTCCCGCTTTTCAATGTGAGCGTGCCAGATGTCCTGGAGAGGCTGAATCCTCCTGGGAGATCAAGCGGACCCTGGCCGTGCCAATCGGTGATCATTCGCCCGACCTCGGCCAGGTGGACAGAGCCCAGTTCCGGGACCGACCGGCCGATCAGCCAGAGCCGGAGCACTCGCTGACGCAAGGCCGGCGGCAGCTCGGCGAGGCCGACCGCGGGCAGGATTTCGCCGGTCGCATGGTGATCGGTCTGCCACTGCGCCGCCAAGGTGTCCAACGCGTCGAGATCGTCCCTGAGCAGTGCAGCGGTTCGCGCCAGGGCCGCCGACGTTCCGCCGCCCAGCACGTCATCGAGCAGCGGCAGGACCTCCTGCCGAAGGCGGACCCGCCGATAGGCCGGGTCATGGTTGTGCGGATCATCCCAGATAGGCAATCCCAATGCCTGGCAAGCCTTTTCGGTGGTAGCTCTGGGTATGTCGAGGAACGGTCGCCACCAGATGCCCTGGTAGGTCCGCATGCCGGCGATGGAGCGCGGCCCGGACCCTCGGCCCAGCCCGAGCAGGACCGTCTCGGCCTGGTCATCGCGGGTGTGGCCCAGCGCCACACAGCCTCCGGTGTTCTGCACGCCTCGCATGAGCGCCTCGTACCTGGCCGTACGAGCAGCAGCCTCCGGGCCACCCTCCGTCCCGACCCGGACCGTCAATATGTGTACGGGCTCCAGCCCGATGTCGGTGAGGATCGCCGCGGTCAGTTGCGCCCGCTCTGCCGAATCCGGCTGCAGCCCATGGTCAACCGTCAATCCGCAGACCGGCCCGTAGCCTTCTCGACGAGACACGAAGGACACAGCGGCGGCCAGCGCTACAGAGTCGGCTCCCCCGCTGCAGGCAACCCGAACCGGATGGTGCACGTCGGAGATGCTCGCCCGCACCGCACGGCGGATCGCCGCTACGGCTGCGGGTGGTCCGGCCATGAAAGGCGGTGGCGGCTTCGGCGGACGGCCGGTTCGGCGGCGGGCGACGGGCAGCCGGGTCAGGACGTGAGGGCCGGACGCGGGCCGTGTACGCGAGCCACCCATGCGGCCGGATCGAGGAGTTCCTCGATGGTCGGCAGCGCCTGTGGGCCGGACCAGACGGCGTTGAAGCCATCGATGCCGACCTCGTCGACGACCCCGCTGACGAAATGCCGGCCCTGGGCGTACTGCTGCATCTTGGCCTCGAGACCCAGCAGCCGACGCAGGATCCGGTCCAGCGGGCCGCGGCCCTTACGACGCTGGTTGAACCGCTTGCGGATGGAGGCCACTGTGGGCACCACATCGGGGCCGACCTCGTCCATGACGTACTCCGCGTGGCCCTCGACCAGGCTCATCAGAGCGGTCAGCTTGTCCAGGATCGCCCGCTGCTCCGGACTCTTGATCAGGGCGAGCAGGCCCTCCGACGAGCCCTCGTCGTCCTCGGAGGATCCCGGTTTGACCGCGTAGGCGATGCTGCGCACGACCTCGCCGAGTTGCTGGCGCATGGCCTCGGCCGAGGTGTCCGTCGCATCGACGAAAGCCGCGATCTGGTCCCGGAGGTAGCCCTCCAACCAGGGTACGGCGGTGAACTGCAGCCGGTGCGTGGCCTCGTGCAGGCAGACCCAGAGCCGGAAGTCGCGGGTATCGACTCCGAGCTTGCGCTCGACCTCGACGATGTTGGGAGCGACCAGCAGCAGTTCGCCACCACTGCCGAAGATCTCGTATTGACCAAGGACCCGGGAGGCGACGAAGGAGAGCACGGCGCCGGCCTGCGCGCCGGTGACGCGCGAGGCGATCGCAATGGTCAGTGCACTGGACGGCTTCTCCTGGCCGTCGACCAGCCGTCGGGCCAGCGGGGTGATCAGGCTGGACATCCCGGAAACGTTGATGTCGATCCAGTTGGCGCGATCGATGATTCGCACGGCCGGGACC
>JALZDV010000407.1 GCA_030862345.1 Actinomycetota bacterium
CCGCGCGACGACGCGTCACCGAGGCGACCGGGTCGAGGCGGCAGCCGGGCCCGTCGTGACCGTCGGCGCCTACAGGTGGGCGGCTACGGCCGGCTGGCGGAATCGCGCGCTCCTGGGCGTGTCCGACCAGCTGGTCAACAGCGGAACCAACTTTCTTGTGACATTCCTCGCGGCGCGTTGGTTGGACGTCGGCCAGTTCGGTGCACTTGTCGTGGCCCTAGCCGTGGTGTACGGGGTGATTGGCCTGCAACGTGCGATCATCGGCGACCCGCTTGTCGTACACGCCTCCGCCATGCCTTCTGATGCCCGAAAGCAGGTGATCGGCGATGCGACGATGGCCGCTTTCTGGCTGGGCCTCCTGGCTTCCCTTGCCGTTGTGCTGCTGTGGGTCACGGGGATCCCGGTGCTCAGGGAGCTGGTGTGGTTTGCCCCCTGGCTGCCGATGGTTCTGGTGCATGAGGCTGGACGATACGGATTTCTGAGCGAGCAGCGGCCCGGTCAGGCGTTGATCACGGGCCTGGTCTGGGCCGCCGTGCAGACTGCGGGCTTCATCATCATGTGGCTTACCGGGGACGTGGGGGTGCCGGCGATCGTCGCGTCTTGGGGTGCTGGTGCGCTTGCCGGTGCCGGTATCTCCTTCATCCTGGCCAGGCGCTCTCCGCTCAGGGGACAAGCGCGTCGATGGTTTCGGCAGTCCCGTCATCTGTCCGGATGGTTCCTCCCCACCGCCGTCGTGGACCAGGTTCAGAACCAGTCTGTCGTGATCCTCGTAGGAGCACTGCTCAGCTTGGCGGCGGCCGGCGGATTGCGTGCTACCCAACTGATAATTCTGCAGCCGGCGCAGACTCTGATGGTCGCGCTGACCGCCCTGATCGTGCCGTGGGTCACCAGGACCAACGCAACCGACGGCCTCGCCGCACTGCACGTCCGGGTCAGGAGGCTCGGCCGATACTTTGCGGTCGCGGGCGGCGCCATCCTGCTTTGCATTCCGTTTCGCGAGCCCTTACTCCAGATAGTCTTTCCGCGGCTCACGGTCTACCAGGACCTCGTACCTCCCACCGCCGTGATGGCGATGCTGCTGATAGCAGTGGTGCCCTACGACGCGGAACTTCGCGGGCTGCGGGAAGTTCGTCATCTGTTCGTGGTGCGTACGGTTGCCACGTCCCTCACGTTCGCAGGCGTCATCGCGGGGGCGGGGATCGGCAGCCTTGTCGTCATCACCTGGACGCTCGCCCTGTCGTCGCTCATGTTCTACTGCGGAGTGCGATTCCGCTGCTCCCGTGTAGTGGGGGCGGGCCAGGCACATGACGGTGATCGGGCGCCGCCCGGTCCAGTCCGCCGATCTAGGCCCACCACCGGCTGACCCTACCTGGAGAGGCAAGGTACGTGAGCATGTATGCGGTCCAGGACAGGGCGAGATTGCACACCCGACGCCCTCTCGCTCGCACCCCAATCGTGTGGTACGGCGTCATGAAGATCCGCGCCAAAGCGCTCTTTTCTGGTCCGCCCGACCTCGAGTCTCGTCATTGAGGGTTTTCCTCAGTCGGCTAATACGTACAGCGTCGCAGCGTTCGAGCACGCCAACGGGCGAGACCTGCATGTCGGACACCACTTCCACACGGCTGCCCACGTGGTGCGCCAGGACGATGTGCAAAGTCGTTTCTGCTGGTCATGGGAAGTTTTGGGGGCTGGTGTCCAGGCCGAGGATGATCTGGAGCAGGGGTGGGCTGTTTTTGATCTTCCGGATGGTGGCGGCGATTCTGGTGTGGCCGAGCACAGCGCCCGGAATGCTCCCTATCAGTAGCGGGACGGCAACGGCGAGCTGGAAATCACCGAAGATCAGATGGCCCAGCGCCGCTGAGGCTACGAGCGGCACCGTCTGTACAAGATCCGTGCCGACGAGCTGTGTGGCCTGAAGCTTCGCGTACAGGAACATCAAGGCGATGATTACGAGCGAGCCGGAGCCGACCGGCGTCATTCCGACGACCAAGCCGCCGCCCATACCGATCAGGACCGTCGGCACGGGCGGACTATTATGTGCAGGGCCGACTCCGGCTCGGGCTGCGCGAATCCACCCGAGGAGACCAGCGCCGCACGTCGTCCCATGATGAGGTAGGCCTTGACGATTAATGCAAGGGCAGCCACGACCAGCGTTATGCCGAGTGCCAGCGTCATGACGTCGTCCACTGCTGATCCTCCACCCAGCGCGCGCAGCAGCAATGCCCCGAGGAAGCCACTGGGTACCGATCCACCACCAACCAGCCCACAAGTCGCCAGTTGACCGTGCCGTGGTGGGCGTGAATGGCACCGCCGAAGGGCTTCATGACCGCGCCGGTCACCACGTCACTGGAGACCGCAGCGAGGGGTTCACACTGAAGAAGAAGACCAGCATCGGCGTCATCAGGGCGCCCCCGCCCATGCCGGTGAGACCCACGACGAAACCCACAGCGAGCCCGCCGATCACCAGCCCGGTCATGCCAGCCCCCCGGGCAGGAGCTAGTAGGTGCCCGTCGGTGTGTAACGAATCGCCGCCGTTCACGATGTTGTTACTGATGCGCCAGCAGACCTGTTCGGCAGGCGCATGGACTTATAGCATCGGGAGACGTGACGCATGAGACCAGGCACGACGTTCGCCGAGTACCGGTGCCGCGCCGATGCCGCCCTCGCACGAGACGTTGCAGCGGCGGCTGGCCGGGTGCTGCTCCGGGTTCGCGGCGAGGGCCGGGCAGACGATGTCGGAGACCGTGGCGACGCGGCAGCACAACAGGCCATCGGCGGCATGCTCGGCAGGGCCCGGCTCCAGGATGCGATCCTCAGCGAGGAGGCGTCGGACGACCCGGCTCGCCTCGACGCCGATCGGGTCTGGATCATCGATCCGCTTGACGGGACCCGGGAGTTCGCGCAGCGTGGACGGAGCGACTGGGGGGCCGTGCACGTGGCATTGTGGGAGCGTGGCGAGCTGGGCGACGCCGCCGTCGCGCTGCCCGGCATCGGGCTCACCCTCGGTACCGACG
>JALZDV010000102.1 GCA_030862345.1 Actinomycetota bacterium
CTTGATCTCCGCCCTCGACACGGCCGATCTCGTCATCGGGTCGAGGTACGTACCGGGAGGTGAGGTCGAGGGCTGGTCAGCCTGGCGCCTGGCGCTCTCCCGTGGCGGCAACCGCTATGCCCGAACCATGCTCCGGTTGCCGGTTCAGGACGCTACCGGCGGTTTTCGCGCGTTTCGAGCCAGCGTGCTTCGCGAGCTGAATCTCGCCGACATCTCAAGTGCCGGCTATTGCTTCCAGGTGGATCTCGCGTGGCGGACCTGGCGAGGCGGCTACGACATCGTCGAGGTTCCGATCGCCTTCACTGAGCGGGTACGAGGACGGAGCAAGATGAGCTCCTCGATCGTTGGAGAAGCACTGGTCCAAGTGGGCTGGTGGGGGGTGCGGCACCGCAGCCGCGGTGCTCGCGCCCGCGCAATCGCAACCCGGAAGGGACGCTCGTGATACGCGCTCGTTTGGGCCCGATGCTCGCAGTGCTGCTGCTCGCCGAGATCGCAGTCTTCATCCTGGTTGGCAGCTGGATCGGGGTCGGCTGGACGATTCTGCTGGCCCTTGTCACCTCGGTGATCGGGCTGTGGTTGTTCGGTCGGGAGGGGATCCGAGCCCTGCGCGCACTCGGCCAGGCAACCAGGGGTGGCAAGGCCCCCGGAGCGGCCGCGGTGGACGCCGGCCTGGTCGCCCTCGGTGGACTCCTGGTCTTCGTCCCCGGATTCGTCAGCGATGTCGTCGGGTTGCTCTGCCTGATACCAGTGACGCGCCCGCTGATCCGCCGTCTGGTGATCGGCGGAGTGACCCGCAAGTACGGCCCCGCGCGGGTCCGGGCCCGGCGGGTCGACGGCGTCAGGTCGCGGCCCGGTAATCCCCTGACCGGTCCGGCCGGCCGTCCGGGCGCAGCGCCGCAGCGCAGTTCCGGCCCCGAGGTGATCGAGGGCGAGATCGTTCCGTGAGCCGTGCGGGGCGTCAGGACCGCAACTACGATGTGGTGCTCTTCGGCGCAACGGGGTTCACCGGCTCCCGCACCGCGGAATATCTGGCTCGCCACGGCCCGCCAGGCATGCGCTGGGCCATCGCCGGCCGAAACGTCAGCCGGCTCGAGACCATCGCTGAGCGGCTGTCCCCGCGAACCACGTACGCAGACGCAGTGCGGATCATCCGCGCCGACAGCACAGACTCCGTCTCACTGCGTGCCATGGCCGAATCGAGTCGGGTCCTCGCCTCGACCGTCGGACCCTTTGTCAGGTCCGGGGAGCCACTGGTCGCAGCCTGCGCCGAATCCGGAACGGACTACCTCGACATCACCGGTGAACCCGAGTTCGTCGACCGGATGTGGCTCGACCATTCCGCCACCGCCCAGCGCACCGGATCCCGACTCGTGCACGCCTGCGGATTCGAATCCGTCCCGCACGACCTCGGCGTCTGGTTCACCCTGCGCCATCTCCCTCCCGACGTACCGTTGTCGATCGCCGGCTACGTGCGCGTACGAGCCGGCTTCTCGGCCGGGACCTACCACTCGGCCATCCGCGCGTTGGGGCGTGCGCGGCAGAGCGCGGTAGTCGCTCGACAACGTCGCGCCCGACAAGGGTCGACCACCAGTCGTCGGGTCGGCTCGCTGCCCGCGCGGCCGCACCGCGTGCCAGGCACGCCCTTGCCCCGGCCGGGCACATGGCTGGCTTCGCCCGGCCGCACTCATCGTTGGGCGGTCCCGCTCCCGACGATCGACCCGATCGTGGTCCGGCGCTCGGCACGCGCCCTGGACCGATACGGGCCGGACTTCCGGTACGGGCACTACGCAGACCTCGGGGGCCTACCAGTCGCCGCCGCAGCGATGGTCGGTGCCGGTGGGCTGCTGGCCGCGGCCAAGATTCCGCCGCTGCGTGCCGGACTGCTCAGGTTGCGCACCAGCGGAGAGGGCCCGGACGAACGGCGCCGATCCAGGTCATGGTTCCGGGTTCGCTTCGCGAGCACGGTAGGGGGTGCGGCTGGAACCCACGTCCTGACCGAGGTGTCCGGGAAAGATCCGGGCTACGACGAGACTGCCAAGATGCTGGCCGAGTCCGCACTGAGCCTTGCCTTCGACGACGGCCTTCCGGACGAGGTCGGGCAACTCACGCCGGTCCAGGCCATGGGCGATCACCTGCTGGCTCGCCTGCAACGTGCCGGGATGACCTTCCGTACGGTGGCCGCACAGCATTGAAGCGGCGGCCGACTGCCGGTGAGCTGGCCGCGGCCGGGAGCCGCACCGTCCCGGACGTGATCGGCCCCGGCCTGCAGGTCCTGTTCTGTGGCATCAACCCGGGCCTGTGGTCGGGTGCCCTGGGCCAGCATTTCGCCCGGCCGGGTAACAGGTTCTGGCCGGCCCTGCACCGGTCCGGGTTCACGCCGCGGCAGCTGGCCCCCGAAGAACAGGACGAGCTGGTGTCCTACGGACTGGGAGTCACGAACCTGGTGCCCCGCACCACCGCGCGCGCCGACGAACTGGGACGGGACGAGATCGTGGCCGGTGCGCGGCGACTCGCTCGGCTCGTGGCCGAACATGCTCCTGCCTGGGTGGCGGTGCTGGGAGTGACCGCGTACCGGATCGGGTTCCAGCATCGCAC
>JALZDV010000127.1 GCA_030862345.1 Actinomycetota bacterium
GCGCTGCGCCGCGTCGACGGTGTCGACAGCGTCGAGATCGCCGGACCAGGCTTCCTCAACATCCGCCTCGCCGCCGCGGCGCAGGGCGCCTTGGTGGCGACCGTCGCCAATGGCGGAGCCTCTTATGGTCGTACCGAGACCCTCGCCGGACAGACGATCAACGTGGAGTACGTGTCGGCCAATCCGGTCGGGCACTTACATATTGGACACGCTCGTTGGGCCGCTGTCGGGGACTCGATCGCCCGGCTGATCGATGCCAGCGGCGCGACGGTCCAGCGCGAGTACTACTTCAACGACGCCGGTGCGCAGATCGATCGCTTTGCAGCGTCGTTGGACGCCGCAGCACGCGGAGACCCGATCCCGCAGGACGGCTACCAGGGTGACTACATCCATGCTGTCGCCGCGTCGGTGGTCAAGGCCAACCCTGGGCTACTCGACGAGCCGCGCGGCAAGGCGCTGGAGGTCTTCGCCCACGACGGCATCGAACTCATGTTCACGGCGATCCGGGCCTCACTGGCGGACTTCGGGGTCACCTTCGACGTCTTCTTCAACGAACGTGACCTGTACGCCTCCGGCGCGGTGGAAGCGACCGTGCAGCAACTCCGCGAGGCCGGCCACGTCTACCAGGCCGACGGGGCTGTCTGGTTACGAACCACTGACTTTGGCGACGACAAGGACCGAGTCATCGTTCGCAGCGACGGACGGCCGACGTACTTCTGCGCCGACCTCGCCTACTACCTCGACAAGCGCAAGCGCGGCGCTGACAAGGTCGTCATCCTGCTCGGCGCGGACCACCACGGTTACGTCGGGAGGATGCGCAGCATGGTGTCCGGGCTCGGCGAGGATCCGAACCAGACACTCGAAATCATCATCGGCCAGCTGGTCAACATCTCCGGCGGGAAGATGAGCAAGCGGGCCGGAAACCTGCTGACCCTCGAGGATCTGACTGCGGCAATCGGTGTGGACGCTGCTCGCTATGCCCTCGTCCGGTCATCGATGGATTCCATGATCGACCTGGATCTCGACCTATGGGCCAGCCAGACATCGGACAACCCGGTCTTCTACGTGCAGTACGCCCACGCCCGGATCGCGTCGCTGCTGCGCAACGCTGCCGAACTAGGTCATCCGCTCCCAGAGCTGGCCGGCGTAGCGCTGGAACTGCTCAGTCATGACAAGGAGTCCGAGCTCCTCGGCGCACTCGGGGAGTTTCCCCGAATCCTGGCTGCCGCAGCGCAGTTCCGGGCCCCGCACCGGGTCGCGCGTTACCTCGAGGAACTGGCCGGCACCTATCACCGCTTCTACGATGCCTGCCGCATCCTGCCCCGCGGCGACGAAGCGCCCACAGCGGAGATGCCCCCGCGGCTGTGGCTGTGCGAGGCCACTCGGATCGTGCTGGCCAATGGACTGGGCGTGCTCGGCGTCCGTGCACCGGTGCGGATGTGAGGGCCCATCCCGCGGGGCCGCTGCACGCCGGCCTGGCGGTACCCGAGGGTGCACCCGCGATCCCCGCCGCGCTGAGCGACCTGGATCCAGCAGTCTGGCCGCGCAACGCCGAGCGACGCGACGGCGTGCTGCACCTGGCCGGCGTCGACGTCCGGGATCTTGCAAGCACCCATGGCACCCCGGCCTATGTGCTCGATGAGGCGGACTTCCGCTCGCGCTGCCGGGAGTTCGCCGATGCCTTCATCGGCGCTGATGTCCACTACGCGGGCAAGGCGTTCCTGTGTGGGCGGGTGGCCCGCTGGGTCGACGAGGAGGGCCTGTTCCTCGATGTCTGCACCGGGAACGAGCTGGCGCTCGCGCTGGCCGCCGACTTTCCGGCCGGGCGGATGTCGTTGCACGGCAACAACAAGTCTGTTGGGGAGTTGGAGCAGGCCTTGACCGCGGGGGTCGGGCGGGTGGTCGTGGACTCCGCCGAGGAAATCGCCCGCCTCGGCTTCCTCGTCGCGGAGCGCGGGGTCAGCGCGGATGTCATGGTGCGTGCCACCGTGGGGGTGGAGGCGCACACCCACGAATTCATCGCCACGGCACACGAGGACCAGAAGTTCGGCTTCTCGCTGGCCACCGGCGCCGCACACGAGGCGATCCGCCGGGTCCTGGCACTGCCGGGTCTACAGCTGGTCGGGATCCACAGCCACATCGGGTCCCAGATCTTCGATACCGCAGGCTTCGAGGTCGCCGCGCATCGAGTGGTCGGGCTCCTGCGTGACGTCCGCGACGAGCACGACATCGAACTGCCCGAGCTCAACCTCGGCGGTGGGTTCGGCATCGCCTACCTGTCCGGGGACGATCCGGCCGAACCCAAGGCTCTGGCCGGCTCGCTGAACGCAATCGTGAGCCAAGAGTGCGCCAGCTCCGGCCTGCCGGTTCCGCGCCTGGCGATCGAACCGGGTCGGGCGATCGCCGGTCCGGGCACGGTGTCGGTGTACGAGGTGGGAACCGTCAAACCGGTGGACCTCGGCGGCCACTCCCGGATGTATGTCTCGGTGGACGGCGGGATGAGCGACAACATCCGCGCTTCTCTCTATGACGCGGCCTACACCTGCGCGCTTGGCTCCCGAGCAGGGGCAGATCAGCCCGTATTGGCTCGCGTGGTCGGAAAACATTGTGAGACAGGCGACATCGTCGTACGAGACACCTGGTTGCCCGAGGATCTTGCTCCCGGAGACCTGATTGCGGTGGCGGGCACCGGCGCTTACTGCCGGTCGATGGCCAGCAACTACAACCAGTTGGGCCGCCCACCGGTGCTCAGTGTCCGGGACGGCCGGATCGACACCCTGGTGCGTAGGGAGTCCGCTGCGGACCTCTGGCGACTGGACGCCGACCTTTCCGCAGCTCGAGCATGACCACCGCACAGCCGATCCGCGTCGCCCTGCTCGGGCACGGGGTCGTCGGTACCGCAGTCGCGAAGCTCCTGGTCAGCCAAGGGCCGGACCTTGCCGCGCGGATCGGCGGTCCGGTGGAGTTGGCAGGCGTGGCCGTACGCCGTCCCGACCGGCATCCCGACATAGCACGCGACTTGCTGACCACCGACTCCGCGGCATTGGTGACCCGTGAAGACGTGGACATCGTCATCGAGGTGATCGGCGGAATTGAGCCGGCCAGCGGCCTGATCCGGTCGGCGGTAAAGGCCGGAAAATCGGTGGTGAGCGCCAACAAGGTGTTGCTCGCCGACGAGGGTGCCGTCTTACACGCGTTGGCCGCCGAATCAGGCGTTGATCTCTACTACGAGGCAGCGGTCGCAGGTGCCATACCATTGCTGCGGCCGTTGCGCGAATCCCTTGCCGGAGACCAGATCTCACGGGTGATGGGGATCGTGAACGGCACCACCAACTACATCCTGAGCCGGATGGACACCACCGGGGCCAGCTTCGCCGAGGCGCTCGACGAGGCGAGCGAACGCGGCTATGCCGAAGCCGACCCCAGCGCAGACGTCGACGGCTTCGACGCGGCGGCCAAGGCTGCAATCCTGGCTGGGCTGGCCTTCCACACGCCGGTCAGTACTCAGGACGTGCATCGCGAGGGCATCTCCGAGGTCAGCGCCGCCGACATCCGCAGTGCCCAGGACATGGGCTCGACCATCAAGCTCCTGGCCATCTGCGAGCGGGTGATCGGGCCGGACGGCGAGAGCGTGGCCGTGCGCGTGCATCCCGCGATGATCCCGCGCAGCCACCCGCTTGCCGGCGTGGGCGGCGCGTTCAACGCGGTTTTTGTCGAAGCGCAGGCAGCCGGGGAGTTGATGTTCTACGGACGCGGGGCCGGGGGAGAGCCCACCGCGAGTGCCATCCTGGGGGATCTGGTAGCGGTCGCCCGCAACCGGCTCGCCGGACTTGTCGGGCCGGGTTCAAGCGCGTATGCCGCGTTGCCCATCCGTCCGATGGCACTGACCCCGACCCGGTACCACATCAGCTTGGATGTTGCCGACCGCGCTGGCGTTCTGGCAGCCGTGGCAGGTGAGTTCGCTGTCCACGACGTCTCCATATCGACCGTTCGCCAGGACGGGCGAGGCGACGAGGCGACCCTGGTGATCGTCACCCACACGGCCACCGACTCCGCACTCACGGCCACCGTGGAGGGCCTGCGCGCACTGGATGTGGTCAGGGGCGTCAGCAGCGTCATGCGCGTCGAGGGGCTGTGATGTCGCAGCCGCGCAACCGCGGGCCGTGGCGTGGAGTGATCGAGGCCTACCGCGATCGCCTTCCGGTCACTGATGCCACCCCGAACATCACGCTGTACGAGGGCGGCACGCCACTTCTCCCGGCACCCGTGCTCTCCGAGCGAACCGGCTGCCAGGTGTTTCTGAAAGTGGAAGGCCTCAACCCGACCGGCTCATTCAAGGACCGCGGCATGACGATGGCGATCAGTCACGCGGCCGAGGAAGGTGCCCAGGCGGTGATCTGCGCCTCCACGGGCAACACCAGCGCCAGTGCCGCCGCCTACGCCGCCCGCGCCGGGATGCTCTGCGCGGTGCTCGTACCCCACGGCAAGATCGCACTCGGCAAGCTCGCCCAGGCACTGGTGCACGGCGCGCGCCTGCTGCAGGTCGAGGGAAACTTCGACGACTGCCTGGCCCTGGCCAGCAAGATCGCCATGGATTACCCGGTAAGCCTGGTCAACAGCGTCAACGACTATCGCCTCGAGGGTCAGAAGACCGCAGCCTTCGAGATCGTCGATGCACTCGGGAACGCCCCGGACATCCACTGCCTTCCGGTGGGCAACGCCGGCAACATCACCGCCTATTGGCAGGGCTACGTCGAGTACGCCGAAGACGGGCCCGCCTCATCCCGGCCGCGGATGTTCGGATTTCAGGCGGCCGGAGCGGCGCCGATCGTGCTCGGGCACGT
>JALZDV010000424.1 GCA_030862345.1 Actinomycetota bacterium
CGTCGGGTTGCAGCGTGGCGACGAAGCCGTAGAGGCCGAGGGCGATGACGCCGACTCCGACCCAGATCCAGCCACGGTGCTCGCGTGCTCCTTGCCAGACGAGCCAGGCGCCGCCGATCTCGAACAGAGCGGCGACGATGAACAGCCCGACGGATTTCGCGATCAGCACGGGGCGGTCCGCTCACCGAACAGGCTGGCGACGAGGTGTTCGGCTCCGTCGGGGGCGTGCGCGTCGAGTTCGATGTGGTTCCCGGCGAGGATGAGGCGGAAGGTGAAGAACGGGCAGCATTGCTGTTCTGCTACGGCGAGCTCGGCGAGCTGGCCGGCGGGCTATGGGCAGGCGGATCCGAATGCCTCCGTCGGGTAGTGCCTCGCGGTGGGCGCCGGCGAGCATGACGTGCCAGTCCTCCATGCGGGTGCCGTACTGGTCGGCGCTCAAGGAGCAGCCAACTGGTATGGGATCGGCTGTGCCCGTGTCGGCGGACGCCGCGGTCGGGGTCAGGTCGGCTGGGAGCGGCTGATGGTGGGCGCGCTCGTGCAGGAATTCGCACTCGGGGTCGCAGGGCCCGTCTCTGGCCGGCAGCGCCCGCAGGTGGGCCAGCGCGGCGGTCAGGCGCTCGACGAAGACGGCGAGGTCGGTCCGGCGCTGCTCCGCGTGGGCGATCTGGTCGCGGATGAGAGGCTGCAAGTCGTCGCGTACGTCGCGGCAGGCGCCGGACTCCCAGACCCTGAGTAGGGACCGGATCTGGTCCAGCGGTAGGCCGAGGTGCTTGCCGGCGGCGATGAAGTGCAGCCGGTCGGTGGCGGCATCGTCGTAGACGCGGTAGCCGGCGGCGGTGCGCTGTGAGGGAAGCAGCCCGACCTTCTCGTAGTACCGCAGCGTGGTGGCCGGCATGCCTGCCAGGTCGGCGAGCTGGGAGATGCGATAAGTACCCACGAACTCAACGCTAAACCTTGCACTCGGGTTGAAGGTCAATCCCGATCGCGACTGCGCGAGACGACCACGGAAGCGACAGATCACGTCCGCGCGGGCGAGCTTCTCATGGCAGCTCGAACAGCTCAGCGAGCACGTCCTGGCATCTGCCGTGGCGGCGCCACACGGCCGAGGACTCGCCGGGCAGCTCGGCCGGAACGATCAGGTCGGTCTCGCGGGTGCGGTGGCGCATGGCCAGGGTCTGGTCCTCCCCGAGGATCGCCACGCTGTCGGTCCAGACCGGGCCGATGCGGACGGCCACCAAGGCGTAGGGCTCCCCGTGGCCGTCGCCCACCAGGTCGTGGTGCCACCCGTTGGCCGGCGACAGCCGGGCCAGCAGCGGCGTCGCGGGATAGCCGGGACCACTCACCGCGGAACCAGAGCGCGATGCCGACCGCGATGGGCATTGGCTCGAGCGCGTCGGGCGCGGTTGATCCGCCGGACCGTGCGCCGGCCCCGCCACCGGGCCGCCATGATCCCTAGCGGGCTCACCGGCCCGGGTACCCGTCGTCGGCGTCGGCGGGGGTCGGGATGGGGCAGTGCCAGGGTCGCGAACGGCGACAGCATGAGCAGCGCGGGGACGAGCACATCGACGATCACAAGATCACCCTCGCAGCGCACCCGGTGCACACGGAACTGCTCATGTCACCGCATTCGCAGGTGACTCCCCAGGAGACAGGCGACAGGGCATGGACATCGATCCGCAGCCTGATTTCACCGACCTGCCAAGTAGGGACCATTGAAGCGACCGACGTCGGGGACTCCGCGATCTCTTGCTCTGCTCGTGTCCTCATCCGTTGTCTCCACATCCTGCTGGGAAACCAGTATCAGCGGCGGATAGTCTCAGGACCAACAACGCAGCGTTGTACAAGTCTCCGTTGTGGGCGTTGCTAGGAGAGTAGCTGGTCGCGGTGCAACCAGGCAGAGGCGATCGCGGCGGCACCGGCGGCTTGCATTGGCTCGCGACGTGTCAAGCGCTCGACTTCGGACTTCGTGAGGGGAAATCCGGGAAGCCCGCCCGGGGACTTGGCCGATGGGCTAACGATCTGGCCCTCATCATTGCTGTCGACAAGAGAGCCGAAGATCTCATCGAAAAACGATGCCTCCATCACCACAACAGCAAGTAGGTCGGTTGCAAGCGTCAAAGGATCGACCCCTATAGCGAGACAGTAAGGACGAATGCTGTCGTCATACAGTCCTCCGCTCATGCGCACGGCAAACGGCCAGTCGCTATAGCCAATCGGCGCGCTGTGCCCGTTGACCTCGGTCTCACCAAGTAACTCCTCAGCGAATTCGCGCACGAGACAGCGCCACAGATCAAGGTCGTTACGTTCGCTCCCGGGGTAGTCGTTGGCGGGCTGGAAGATCCCGACGGGTAGCACCTGATAGAGGCCACCGGCGTGACCTACCTTGGCGGGATCACGCCAGTGCAGCAGAAAACGTGCATCGCCACTGCTTCGATCATGTCGAACTGTGAGGGCACTTATCGCGACGTTGGTGGGGCGACGCATCGGGTCCACGGGACTGCCGATAGACGCTCGGAAAATGCGGTCGCCCTTGGCAGAAAAGTCCCGGGCAGCGTACTCATGACCGACAGCCTCGCCCACGTCGATCCCGTCGAAGTAGCTACCTCGACTGAATACCAGCCGAGGCCGAGCGCCGACGAGGTCGGCACTGAGAAGCCGGTAGGTCCCACGGTCTTCGAAAACGGCGGGAGCGGAAAGATCAGCGATCGCTGCGGAGTAGCTCGGGTAACGGGTGCCGTCCGGTCGTAGTGGCCGCACGCTCTCAGTGGCTTGTTCAGTTCCAGTGACTCCGCTGAACGGGACATCGAGAGTGAAGTCAAGTTCAATGCGATCAAATGGAACGAGTTCAGTAGGTAACCAGTACGAAGTTGTCAGCAGTGCGGTTCCCGCGACCTTGGCGACGTCCGGATATTGCTTAGCCGCAGCAATGCCCAGATCGTAGCGGTGCTCGCGCATGTATGCCCGTACGCGCAGCCACTCCTGCTGGCTCGGAGTCAGCGGGTGATGCTTCCGCCAGTCGACCTGAATCATATGAACTCCCGCACTAAACGCCGAGCAGGGTGCCTCGATGCTCCCAGGCCAGCGAAAGGCATGCGGCACCCGGGGACGCCATCGGCTCTGAGCTCAACAACCGATCGACTGCCGCCTTGGTAAAGGGAACACCCTCAGCGGCGTCATCGTGGGTGCCGACGATCTCCCCTTCGTCGTTGTAGCGCACGATCGAGCCGAATGCCTGACCGAAGGCGTCGTCATCGATGACGACGACTGTGAGGATCGTCGCGGCGAGGGTCAACACGTCCAGCCCGAGCCCCAGAAAGTGCGCCGTGACCGAGCCGTCGCGCATGCCCTTCTCGAGGAGTTGGTAGAGCGGCCAGTTCTCGTAGTCGATGGGCTGGCTCCGGGTGCCGTCGTGCTCTGGCAAGCCAAGCAGCTCCTCCGAATACTCCCGTACCACGTTTCGCCAAAGGTCTAAGTCGTTGCCCCGGTCCCATAGCGCCACGCTTGAGGGCTGGAACTCGCCTGCGGGCACGACGTCGTAGATTCCACCGGCGGTTGCCACCTTCGTGGGATCACGCCAGTGCAGCAGAAACGACGGCTTGGCCGGGTAGCGGCGCAACCGGATGGTCAGCGTGGTGATCGCCGGGATGATGGCCCGCCGCTGCGAGTCGAAAGGGTCACCGATCTGGTTCCGGAACGGAAGCCGGCTATGCAGCTGGCTGGGCGACGTTGCCAGCAGAGCCGGCTCGGCCATGCACGCGGCGGCGAGCTCGTGCCCGAGTGTCTCCGAGATGTCGAGCTTGTCGAAGTACGCGGCCAGGCCGAAGCCGAGGCGGCGATCGGCCAGCGAAGCGTCCAGCAGTCGGTAGCTTGGGCGTGACTCGAAGAGCTGCGGTGAGTCGAGATGCTTGAGGGCAGAGGTGTAGCGGTCAAATCGCACACCGACGGAGCGCAGCGGCCTGATCGGTGACGACTCTGGCTCGGAGCCGTCAACCGCGGCCACCTGAGGCCGCTCGTCAAGTTCAAGTCCGATGGTCCCGAGTTCAATCGGCGTCGCCGGCAGCCACTCGGCATCCGCGACCAGTGGGGTACCCAGCACCCGCTGATCCGGCGGATAGAACTGTACGGCGAGTCGGGCGAGTTCGGCTCGGTGTTTGTTCAACCAACGGCGCTGCGCCCGCCACTCCATCTGACTGACCACGACCTCCGAGCTCGTGTCGTCGCTGGGCATCAGGCGGCACGCCTGCCCCGAGGACAGTCCCAACTCCCCTGCCGGAATGCCGAGTTCGGCAACGATCCGTCGTCGTTGCTCCAACGACAGTGGCCGTGTTCTCTTCTCAATCTGGCTCAGGTGCTGCTGGGTGGTGTTCAACAGCTCGGCCACTGCCGTCTGACTCTGGCCGTTCTTGGTGCGCCAAGCACGAAGGACAGCACCAGCGTCGTCCGTCGCAGCGATCGTCTGGCCACGCCTGAGCCACGACCCAGACGACTCGCCCATGCTTGCACCTCCCGTCACGCCGCGGTCAGTATGCCGCCTCAAGCACAGCCAGCTCCCACCCTCGGGCGAGCAAGCTTCGCCGATCTGCTGCGCACCCTTCGCACCGACGCCGGCCTGTCCCTGGCAGCCCACAATCCCCGTCGCGTCGATGACGCCAAGATGTCCACGCTGGCCGACGTGCTCGCAGTCACCCGGCGACTGGAGGACTCGACCGGGTCGGCGCCGTGCTGCCCGGCGTCCGTCACCACCTCCTGCTGGCGAGAAGACTCCTCTCATGGCCGTCACTGTTCTTCTGACCGCCGGGGTCATATCTGGTTGGTTCGCCGTCATCGTCGTCCTACTCCTCGCAGTGCCGTACGGGTGGACGAAGATTTCGCTTGCGCTCGACAAGCGACAGATCACGCGCGCGGCGTGTGAGAAGATCAAACCGAGCATGGGGCCGTCGAGGCGCTGGGCATCACGAACGCCCCGCGCTGGATCTTCGGCCGACCGCCGGCGGACAGTACCTCGGCGTCGGATGCACCAGGTGGAGTGCCGACCGACGATGATCGGCTGAGCGGCCCGTCCCTGTAGAATCCCGGCAACCCACTATCGTGACCGCTCCACCGGACCGGGCGAGGTCAGCCACGCCGACGTACCGGCCTGACGACGATTTGGGCCGGACACGTGGATACTCGCCAGGTGCCTACAGCGACGACGAGGATCGGGCGCTCCGGCCCGGCGATCCGGGCGGTGCTGGCCGAGGTATCCCCCGACGAGTGTGCCCAGTTCGAGGCCGAGTTCGCTCAGGCGATCGCCCGTGCTGGCGCTGAGTTCGACCTGGCCCCGGCCGAGGCGGTGCTCGACCGCTGGTGGGGGATCGCGGCTATCCGTGCGAACCCGCTGTCGGAGCGGGAGCAGGAGCAGCTCGCGTGTGCCCGCGAGGGCGTGTTCGACGGGCTATGGGAGCGCGACGCGTCCGGGAACTGGGTGCAGCTGTAGCGGGACGGCGACGGGGGACGGGGCGCAGATGGCCCGCTATGGCCTGGTGTGGCTGGAAATCGCGCGGGAGTACCTGGTGAGCCTGCCTGTCGAGGTGCGCGAGCAGGTCAGCGCACGGATCGAGCAGCTGCTGGAGAACCCGCGCCAGCCCCCGCGACGGGTACGACGAGCTCACCGACCAGTGGATCACCTCCTACGGCGGCGGAGCCGGGCTGATCGTGTACGCCGTCGTGCACGAGCGCGAGCGCGTGATCATCCTGGGGCTGGTGTAGACGTTGCGGTACATCCGCCTTGCCAGGATTCAGCCGGGCTGGTGCGCGACGACGAGGTCGTCCTCAGGGTCGGCAATGCGGAGCCCGACCGCGCGAAGCTCGGCGGCCAGGCCCGCGGCCGAGAGCACCCACCAGTCGTACTCCGCGGTGGCCTCGGCGAGGACGTCGTCGCCGTCGAGGGTGCGGTAGCTCATCCGCCAGCGCACCGACTCCGGGCCGGTGGGTTCGGCGCTGCCCTGCCCCTGGTACGTCAGCCGCCCGACGGACGAGCCGAACGGCTGGGTGGTCGGTAAACGACGGGTGCGCCCGGGGCGAGCCGCGCGGCGAGCCCCGACCACAGCGCGCGGCGGTCTTCGGGGCGCAGGTGGCCGATCACGTGCATGCCGACGGCGCCGGCGAGCCGGTCGGGCAGCGGCACCTCGGCCACGCCACCGGGATACACGGTGAGCCGCTCGGCATCCGGCCAGGCGGCTAAAGGCGGGCCAGCAGCACCGCCCGCAGCCCAGGGGACGGCTCGACGTGAACGAGTTCGCGGCCGAGATCAGCGAGGAACGCATTCTCGACGCCGACGCGGACCACATCTATGTCACCGTCTCCGCGTCCGACGAGGCCACGCAGGCGCAGCAGCGATTCACGGCCAACCCGCTGTGGGGCCAGCTCACCGGGGAGGTCTTCGTCGTCGACGACGCGGTGCGGGGTCTCGCCGTCGGGTTGCAGGGCGCGCAGGCGATGCTCAACGACCTCGCCCGCACGTTCGGCGTCGCCCCCGGATGAGGGCGTGACGACGCCTGGAGCAGGCTCACGGCCACACCTGAACAGGTGCTGCCTGGGCGGGCCCTACCGCAGGTCAGGATTGTAGGACCTCGCCATGGTCACTCAGCGGAAGCCGGCGGTAGTCGGCGGGTCGAGACCGGCACCTGCGCGACGAGGCCGTTGCTGCCACCGAGAGCTGTCAACGGGAGTGCCATGATCATCGACACTCCCATTGACCTCGGTCGGGACGACAGGATTTGAACCTGCGACCCCTTGACCCCCAGGCACTTAGCGACACGTGCTGACCACGGGTCGAACCGTGCTGATGCTGCGGGAACTGTCCGGGGACTGTCCACGCCAGTCCGCCGAGCGCTCGTCGCGGTTGTCGCTCAGTTAGTCACCCAACAGCGGGGGGGAGTCCGTGTGCCATCCCGTCGACCTGGCGTAGCTCGACCGCGCTGCGCCATGAGGGCAACCAACCCACTCAACCAGCCTTCGGCCGATCTTGCCAAACCTGCCCTCGTGGCGCGGCGTGGTAGCCCTGGGGAGGTCGACGAGATGGCACACCCTCGACCGTCCCACCCGGCCCATCGTCCGCTCGCTGTCGGCCCGGCGTGCCCCTATCGTCGACGAAGGCTGCCCAGGCAGTTGACGCCGCGACAAGAGACGCCAGGGGAACTAAACCATCGGTGGTCCCCGTGACAAGAACGATCAA
>JALZDV010000189.1 GCA_030862345.1 Actinomycetota bacterium
GATCGATCGGGTCGGGTGGGTCCGCCCGATCGGCCGGCTCGGCCTGGGGGGCCGGCGTGGGGGATGCTGCGGACGCGGCCTCCTGTCCGTTCGGGCTGGGCGCCTGAAGGTGCAGCACAACAGTCTCTGCGGCAGCCTTGGGGTGGATGGCGTCCGGCGACGGCGGCAAGAGGACCATCGATGCCCGGTTCAGCGGGGAGGCAGCGACCTCGTCCAGCGCCTGCTTCGCCTCGGCTGCCCCCATCCGCTCGGCGGGGTTGCGCTCGAGCAGACGGTCGAGCACGGGCTGGAGCGGTCCGGCGCGGACGTACGGCGCGTGCTCGCCCACCAGCACCGCGGCTAGCGTGGCGACCGGATCGCCGGCGTCGTATGGCGGATGGCCCTCCACCGCTGTGAAAAGGGTTGCCCCCAGTGACCAGAGGTCCGACGCGGGGCCGGGCACACCACCTCGCGCCCGCTCCGGGGCGATGTAGCCGGGTGAGCCGATCACGAGCCCCGTCGTTGTCAGCCTGGAATCTCCCGGAGAGGACGCGATTCCGAAATCGGTGAGCAAGACCCGGTCAAGCGCCGACTCGTCCTGCTTGCTGAGCAGCACATTCGAGGGCTTCACGTCCCGGTGCAGAATTCCGCGCGCATGGGCCGCTCGCAGTGCACCAAGCACCGCAAGCCCGACCAAGGCCGTCTGATGCGGCGACAGCGGTCCATTCCGGGCGATGAACTCCGACAGCGTTTGTGCCGGGACGTACTGCATCACCAGGTAAGTCGCCAAGCCCTCCTCGACCACGTCGTGCAGGGTGACGACACCGGGGTGGTCGAGCCGAGCGGCAGCCCGGGCCTCCCGCCGGATGCGCTCGCGCAGCACCTCGCGTTCTGCGCCGGATGTTCCAAATGGGAAGGTGACTTCCTTCACCGCGACGTCGCGACCGAGCACGACATCCTCGCCACGCCAGACGGTGCCCATGCCGCCAGAGCCAAGCCGCTCGTGTAATCGGTAGCGATTGGCGACGACTCGCTCACCGTTGTGCAAGCCCCCGGCCACCTAGCGATGTTACTCCGTGCTCGGGGCCCAACGCCCATTAAGCCACCGGCTACACGGTCTCGGTACTCACCGGTCACCGTGTCGATCACTCAAGACCGAGGCGACGACTGAACCTGCGCGTTCTCGCCGACAGCCGAATGAGACTCGCGTTGGCCGCTATTGCTCAGCCCCCTTCTGCGGCGCGGGCGTGCGTGCCATCAGCGGACTTGGACCTGTCGAGCCCATCGAGGATGAGGTTGAGCCCGAACTCGAACTCGGCACCGAAGTCGTAACCGGGCTTGAGGATGTGCTCGGTGGAGAGTTCGAGGAGGTGAGGGTAGTCCGCCGCCAGAAACTGCAGCATCATCGCTTCGGCGACTTCGGCGACTGATTCCGGACCGTTGATCGGCAGGGATATCTCCGACAGCGCAAATCCAAAGACATAGCTGTCGATCAGGGCGAAGGCGTGCGCCGTCATCCCCACCGAGAAGCCCCCAGCCCGTAGGCTCCCGATGACCGCGTCATGGTGTCGCAGGGTCGCCTCGCCGGGGCTGGTGCGCGACTGCAGGAGCGGGATCGCCCAGGGGTGGGCTTTGAGTACACGGCGTGCCGAGATCGCTCGACGCTGCATCTCCGTACGCCAGTCGCCGTCGGCCGACGGCAGATCGATCTCGCCGTAGACCAGATCGACGATGCCGTCGAGGATCTCGTCCTTGTTGGTGACGTGGTGATAGACCGCCATTGGTTTGACTTCGAGTTGCTGGGCGAGCGAGCGGATGGTCAGCCCGGCCAGTCCCCCGGCATCTGCGACCGTGATGGCGCCCGCCAGGACTCGGTTTCGGCTGAGTGGGATGCGCTCTCGCGCGCCAGCTCTGACTGGTCTCCCCATGATTGTTCGGAGGCTACAGGAGCTTCGTACTTAGTACGATTTGCTCGGCGAGGTTGCGAGTTCGTCGCATCGCAATCGGGACAGGACTGCGTCGGCCAGCTCGCTCCACGACCCCACGACTCCGAGGACTCCCGCCTCGATCAGCGCAGCCTCTCGCTTGGCCCGTTCGTCGGGTGGGACGAACTGCAGGTTGCCGACGGTTGGGAAACCGGCGGCCACTGCTGACCGCGCTCCCGCCAATGAATCCTCGATCGCCAGCGCCTGCGGTCCGGTGCAGCCCAACCGTTCTCCCACCAGTTGGTAGATGGCCGGGTCTGGCTTGCTGGTCGGGATCGGTAGCGAGTCTTCCGCGCTGAACGTCAGATCAGGTGGAAACAGATCGGTCAGCGCAGTCGCGGCGAAACACGTAGCCAACCGAACTATCGCGCTGGAACTCACTGCCGCAAGGGTGAGGTGACGGGCCAACTCGGTCAGTGGCAGGCCGACGCCGGGATCCGGCCGCAGGACTGCGCCGAGGTGCTTACTGACCGTCTGCTGCTCGACCTTGACCCAGCCGTCCAGCAACACCTGGGACAGGACCTTGCGGCCTCGCGCCCGGCGACCCGTCAGGGGTCGCGCGGGGTGGGGTCCGCTCAGCTCGGGGTGGACGGGAACGTTGTGCAGCCGGCACAGATCGAGCGCGGTGGCTCGGAAGTTCTTGCCCGTGGTGGCAATCCGCAGTTCCCGAGAGGTATATGAGTGCCGCACGCCCATCGAGGCCAGGAAGTCGTTGGTTACCTCCGCCGAGGCGTCGAAAGCAGGTTCCTCGGATGGAAAGAGGTTGCCGTCGGCGTCGCACAGCAGGACTCGGACATCACCGGAAAGGGCTGCGGCCAACTGGTCACTCACCGACGCTCACCCGCCGATCGGAATCCCCGACGGCTGCAAGGCCCGTCCGGTCGAACGTCGCTGCCCGCACCGGAAGATGGGAGGTGTGGCGTGGGCCGCTCCACGCAGACGTCGATGTCGCGGTGAGCGCGGGGACCGGCCTGCACACGATTCGATGTCGGGCCGCAACCACCGGTCCATGGGTTTCCAGGTCATGAAGGGCTCGCTGGAGGTTTCGCCGGAGGGTCTCGTCATGGCGCAGCTGACCCATGATCGTGCCCTCCTCGAGAAGTGGTCGAGGATCGGTCCCGCCGAGTCGGGCAAGCCGTTGCAACTGTCGACCGCGCGGATCATGCACCTCGAACGGCCTGCCAGCCATGTCGCGTCCCTGCAGGTACCGGAACCAGCCGGCCACTGCCAGAGTCAACAGGTGCGCCCGTCGTCCGCCTCGATGTGCTTCGGCAAGGGACGGAAGCAGATAGGCGGGCATCTTTGTGGAGCCGCGACCACACAGTCTCGTCAGCTGATCTTCCACACGAGGATTGCCGAAACGTTGGAGCAGCGTGCGCTGGTAGGCATTGACATCCACGCCGGGGACATGCGGCACGAGCGGACCGATCTCATCCCGCATCAAGGCGGCGATATAGCTGTGCAAGTCGGGATCATCCATGACCTGTGCGGTGGTGGTGTGACCCGCCAGATAGCCGAGGTAGCCCATGGCGCTGTGACTGCCGTTGAGCAGCCGGGACTTCAACAGCTTGTACGGTCGCACGTCCGACACGAAGCCGACGCCCACCCTCTCCAGCGGCGGACGCCCGTTACAGAACGAGTCCTCCACGACCCACTGCCTGAATGGCTCGGCCACCACGGGCCACCGGTCATCGATGCCGAATACCTTGGACACGAGTTGTCGAAGGCTGGCGTCGCTCTGCGGGGTGATCCGGTCCACCATGCTGTTGGGGAATGTGACGTTCCGCTCGATCCAGGTGGCCAACAGCTCGTTTCGCATACGGGCGAAGCAAAGCACGGCGGTACGAGCCGCGGCCCCGCTGTCGGGCAGGTTGTCGCACGACAGCACGGTGAACCCGGGCAGGCCCGCGGCTCTGCGTCGGTCGAGCGCCCCGACGATAAAGCCGTACCAGGTAGTCGGTGAGTGGGGCCGATGCAGATCAGCGAGCACAGCGGCACTGTCCGCGCGGAAGTTGCCCTGCGCATCGAGGTTGTAACCGTCGCCGGTAACGGTCAGGGTGACGACTCTGGTTCGCCCGCCGGCCAGGACGTCGAGGACGGCGCCTGGGTCATCAGGTGCGAACAGGTAGTCGGTCATCGAGCCGACCACCCTGGCTGAATCCCCAATCTTGTCGCGCTCGACGACAGTGAACAGCCAGTCCTGAGCTCGCAGCGCATCCCGCATCGCCGGGGTGTGCAGTCCTACCCCGAGCTCACCCCACTCGGTTTCTCCGGCTCTGGCCAGCTCGTCGAGGTAGACCGCTTGATGGGCTCGGTGAAAGCCACCGACTCCTATGTGGACGATCGCCGGAGACAGAAGCCTACGGTCGTACCGCGGCATTTCAACGTCGGTTGCGGACATCGCCAGCGTGCGATTGGACAGTTTCAAGGCAGCCTCAAACCTGCGCGCACGGCGCCGACAGAGCCGACAGCTGCGAGACAGGAAATGCCACCGTCCCGTGGCCTACCGCTTTTTGGCCCACTGGCTCAATGTGGGCGCGAGGCTTGACCTCTCCTACCCCGTCCGCACAAGGTCAAACATCGCAGCGGTTCAGCCTCCGGGTGTCGGGGTAACCCAACGCGGTGACCGGACAGCGGCGAAGCATGATTGGGTACGTGATCCTGCCGCGCCCGGCGGATTCCGCGAAATGGTTGATCATCCCGCTGGGGTTTGCCCTAGGCGTCCTGAGTCGCGGTTCGATCACCCAGGAGACACTCATCCGTGCGGCCATCGTGTGGGTGGTCCTCGAGCTGCTCCTGTATCAGGCCCGCTACCAATGGAACGACATCCGCGGTTTCGTCGCCGATCAACAGCATCCCGACGCGGCAGACCGAGGCCGCCTACCGGGACCACCGGAAATGGCACGCTCCCGCGTGCGATGGAGTGCAGCGGCGGCGGCGATCAAGCTGACCATCGCCGCCGGCGTTGCCCTGGCCTTTCCCCAGCTTCACCTCACCGGTGTCCTGGTGGTCGCCGGATGCGCGGTCTTTGGCATAGCCGCGGTTTATGAGTGGTTACGAGCGGTGGCCACCGGGCGCACCGGACAGGTGCCTCCCCCCGTGCGCCCGCACCTGCTCGGGCTGTGGGTCGTCGTCGGAGCGGGCTATGCCATTCGAGGCGTCACGGGCGTGGCGCTGGCGGTGGACGTCAACCGGCCGCCAGCCCTGTTCGTGGCGGCCGTTGTCACCTTGTGGGCGTTCGGGATCAGCTGGGTCACCAGCCGCTGGGCTCTGGAGGCGACTTCGTTCGGCCGGTTGCGCGACGGCCGAATCCGCTGGTCCGCCAGCTCCGGCCAGGCGCGGGAGCACTCCCTGGCCCTCGTGCGGTGGTTGCCTGAAACCATCGACCCACGTCAGTTCCCATCAGCCGACGGTGAGCTTCGATCCTGGCGCGCCGTACAGGCCGGCACCTCTGTCTGGGCGCCGTGGAATCTGGCTGCGATCGTGACGGGCATCGGCGCGGTCGTATCCGGAATCTTGTTGACGAGCCCGGATGCCGCGCGGGGATCGCTGGTCCTGCCGTGCCTGGCTGGGGGGGCCGGCACCGCCGCGGTCCTGCTCGTGCTCCGGCGCCGCCCCATGACCGTTGTCGCCGGTGGCGCTGTCCTCATCGCGGCGTGCGCAGTCAGCCGCGTTGAGGATCCGACCGTGGCCGCGCTGCCTTGGCTGGTCGTCACAGTTGCCTACACCTGCTACATGCAGCAGTCCTTGAGCACACTCGGCCATCCGATGAGGGGGGCACGTGCGGTGATCGGGCGACTGGGCAGAGCCGAATCGGAACCGGTCCGCTAGTCACCAGCCCGGCACCGAAGATCCGCCGTCCGAGGAGGGGTCGTGGACCAAGCCGAACTGATCTCGGTCGCTCGCGAGGCAACCGAGGCCGGCGCCGAGGTGGCTATGTCGTGGCAGAACCGGCCGGAGGAGCACCAGGTGCGGGAGAAGGCGGGCCCACGCGACCTGGTGAGCCTGGCTGATGTCGAGACCGAGAGGGCCATCCGCGCCGTCCTCAGCAGGCGGCGGCCAGGTGATGGCGTGCTCGGAGAAGAGGACGGACACACCAACGGACAGACCGGAGTCAGCTGGGTGATCGACCCGATCGACGGCACAACCAGCTATCTGTACGGCCGGCACGACTGGGCGATCAGTGTTGCCGCGGTGCGCGACGACAACCGCATCCTGGGCGGGGTCGTCGCAGAGCCGGCTCAGCGACGATTGACCCACGCCGCGCGAGGGAACGGCACATGGGCGGCCGGACGTCGAACCAGGGTCCGAGACGCGACTGAGTTGTCACAGGCGCTGGTCGAGGTCAACTTCGGCACGGTGGAGCAACAGGACCTGGCTGGGGCAATGGTCGAGCATCTCCTGCCGCATGTACGGGATCTCCGTCGCGGCGGCAGCGCGGCTTCGGCACTTGCGCACGTCGCAACGGGTCGAGCGGACGCGGTATGGAGTCCAGGTCTGCAGCCCTGGGATGGCTCCGCGGGTCTGCTCCTTGTCCAAGAGGCTGGCGGGTATGTGGGAGACCTTGACGGGTTGTGCGACGGCGTCTGGCCGCAGAGCGGGGACATCCTCGCCGCGCCGCCGGCTCTCTGGGAGCCGTTGCGAGCCTTGTTGGCGGAGGTCTACTCCGGCGCTAGCAGAGCATGATCCGGGCCGACTTGCGCAGACGACGGGTCCGGCTTCAGGCAGCTGACAACCGGGAATCGGCTCGGGGCACGGAGGGAGGTTGTTGATGGTGGGGGACGCCGAGCGGCTGCCGGCCTGGATGACTTGGCAGCCAAGGCCGTTTCCCGACGCCAATCTGCTTCTGCTGCAGGGCCGCCAGCCGGCGCTGGTTGACAGCGGATTCGTCGGCCACGCGGAGGAGACGGCTGCATGGTTACGCGCGCGCACCGGCCAGGTCGCGTTGGTCGTCAACACTCACTGGCACTCAGACCACGTCGGGGGCAATGCGCTGCTGCAGGCAACAGGCGCTGGTATCGCGGCCAGCGCCCCGGACGCTCAGGCCGTTGCCCGGCGAGACCCCGGCTGCTGCCTGGCGGAGTACCTCGACCAGCCGGTCAGCCCCTACACCGTCGATGAGCCGCTCGCTGACGGGCAGGTTCTTCGACTCGGGGACACCGACTGGGAGGTCATTCGCACGCCCGGAC
Source organism: Actinomycetota bacterium (assembly GCA_030862345.1). Taxonomy (GTDB): domain Bacteria; phylum Actinomycetota; class Actinomycetes; order Mycobacteriales; family Geodermatophilaceae; genus JACCQS01. The sequence continues at coordinate 7,154 of JALZDV010000189.1, forward strand.
ACACGCCGGGTCACCTGTCGCTGTGGCAGCCGGAGGAGCGGCTGCTGGTGGTCGGAGATGCGCTCTCGGACTACGACGTCGGGTGGGTGAACCTCGCGATCGACGGACCCGACGCGGCCACCACCGCACTCGCCTCCCTGCACCGGCTCGCCGATCTCGCGCCGCGTGTGCTCTTGCCCTCGCATGGGCCGATCCCTGCCGACCCCCGCGTAGCGTTCGGCACCGCACGACGTCGAGCCCAGCGCCTCGTCGACGACCCGGACGGGGCGGTGTGGTACGGCGCGCGGCGGATATTCGCATACGCCCTGATGATCCGGAACGGGATACCCGCTGACGAGGTCGAGCCTTACCTGCACGCGCGGGCGTGGCTGATGGATGCCGCGCGGCTCTTGAGGAGGGCGCCCGAGGCGCTCGCGGCCGAGCTGGTCGAAACTATGCTTCGCAGCGGTGCCGTTGTCCTTCGCGACGAACGGCTGCTCGCGGCCGCCGAGTACACGCCGGTCGCGCCCCGTTCGCTCAATGTGCCGTTCCCCCGCGCATGGCCCGAGGAGGAGGTCAGGAAAGAAGCTGTCCGGTGCTACCGGAATCGTACTTAGTACGATAGAGTCTCGTACTTAGTACGGTGGGAACGTCTCGCCGACCCGAAGGGAAGCGGTCATGGCAGTCATGGGCACGGAAGGGCAGCACGGAACGACGAGCAACGAGACCAGCAACTCCGAAGCCGACGGCACGATGCAGGCGATCACGCAGGACAGGTACGGGTCTATCGACGTCTTGCAGTTTGGGCGGAGCGCCAAGCCGGAAATCGCCGACAACGAGGTGCTCGTACGGGTGCACGCGGCGGGCCTCGACCGCGGGACGTGGCACATGATGGCCGGCAAGCCGTACCTGCTCCGCGTTATCGGGTTCGGGTTTCGCCGGCCGAAGAACACGGTGCCCGGGCTCGACGTCGCGGGCACGGTCGCCGCCGTCGGGTCTGCGGTGACCCGGTTCTCCGTAGGCGACGAGGTGTACGGGATGTCCCGGGGAGCGTTCGCCGAGTACGCCGCGGTTCGCGAGGACAAGCTCGCCCTCAAGCCCGTGAACCTCACCTTCGAGCAGGCAGCGGTGGTTCCGATCTCCGCCGGGACCGCGCTGCAGGCGCTCGATCTCGGCAAGGTTGGGCCCGGACAGAAGGTGCTGATCACCGGCGCATCCGGCGGGGTCGGCTCTTTCGCCGTCCAACTCGCCAAGGCGGCCGGAGCCGCGGTCACCGCCGTGGCCAGCACGTCGAAGATCGATCTCGTACGGTCCCTCGGTGCCGACTATGTCATCGACTACACAAAGGCCGACTTCGCCGATGGCGCGCACACGTACGACCTGATCATCGACATCGCCGGCAACCCCACGCTGTCGCGGCTTCGTCGCGCGCTCGCCCCCAAGGGGACTGCCGTGATCGTCGGCGGCGAGGAGGGCGGCAACGTCACCGGCGGCTTCGGTCGCTCGCTGCGGGCTGGTGTGGTGTCGATGTTCGTGAGCCAGCGGCTGGCGATGTTGGCCTCTAAGGAGCGGGCAACTGACTTGGAGCGGCTCACCCCGCTCATCGAGGCCGGCAAAGTCACGCCGAGCATGGACCGGACGTACCCGCTGATCGAGGTACCCGACGCGATGGGTCAGCTGATCACCGGCAAGGTCCGCGGCAAGGTCGCCATCGCGATTTGAAAGATTCCTCTCCCTGCCGTCCACAGGCGTAAGCCTCCCGAGGATTTTGCAGGGCTTCGCATCTCTAGGATCGTCTTCTTCTTATCTGGGCAGTTCTGGTCGGGCAGAAGTTGACGCTCCGCCGAAAAACGTCGAAGCCCATCGTGGTGGGCCGACATGATGATGACTCAGCACCTTGGCAGACAACGGAGGTATCGCAATGTTCGCTCGAATCGCCGTATGGGAACCCATGCCGGATGACGAGCGGCAGTGGGTAATCGACGCCGCCAAGACTGTGCCCGGAGTCCTGAACGCCTACCACCTGGTCGATGCGGCGACGGGGAACGGACTGTCGATCTCCTTCTTCGAGGACGACGTCGACGTTGCGCAAGTCAAGACCGCAATCGCCGAGAAGGCGCTTGAGATCGGGTGGAACGACGTACCTCGTCCGGCCCCTTCATCCGAAACGATCTATCGGGTCATCCGCAGCGGCTGAGCCGAGCTGTCAACGGCCATGTCCGTCTCCACGGAGTGGCTCCGGCCATCGCCGGGAACCGGCGCGCTCGTCGCCCGGCTCGGAAAGACCGGCGACGTCTCGAGTGCGCTCAGCCCGCGCGAGGCCGAGGTTGCCGCCCTGGTGGCCGAAGGCCTCACCAACCGGCAGATCGCCGAGCGGCTGTTCATCTCCGAGCGCACCGCTCAGAACCACGTCCAACACATCCTGACCAGGCTGGGCTTCGCTACCCGCAGCCAGATCGCCGCCTGGCGGGTGCGCACGAACGAGTAGCCCCCTCTCCTGCGGTTATGCGCACAATCGTGGCTATTCCGGCGCATCCGCGACGGTTATGCGCATAACCGCGAGATGTAAAGGCCGACAAATGAGTAGGGCACTGAGTCATCCGGCGGATTCCGCCGCAGCCGCCAATTCCTAGCGTTCCTCCGGCGACCACATGGGTCGCCCGACAAAGGAGGAAGTCATGCAGTGGATCACGATCGCCACCCCACCGTTCCCGTCCATCGAGCAGTTCGACAAGGTCACCGAGACGGTGGACGCGGCCCCGCCCGAGGGGATGGAGGGCCGGTACATCGGAACGACCCACGACGGCAAGCTCCGCGTGGTCACCCTCTGGACGACCAAGGCGCATGCCGACCAGTTCTTCGCGAACGCTCGGTCCGGCGCTGGCCAAGGCCCTCGGCCCCGAGCCGGTGGGACGGCCCGAGGTGTACGGGATCGACGTCGCCCGCAGCTACGTACGCGAGTCGGTCAGCTGAGACCGCACAGCCGGTTATGCGTACGGCCCGATCTGACATCTTTTTAGATGCCGGATCGGGCCGCAGCTGTTGGCGGAGCAGACCTTAGGAGAGACACATGGGTGAGCTGAGCGAGTCGGTACGAACCCTTCTTGACGGAGTCACGCCGGCGAAGCGGCGCCGAGACGCCGAGACGATGCTGGAACTGATGGCCCGCGCGACGGGACAGTCACCGCAGGTCTATTACGGCACCGGGATCGGGTACGGCCAGTACCATTACAAGTACAAGAGCGGCCGCGAGGGCGATGCCCCCGCTGCCGGATTCGCCCCACGCAAGCCCGCCATGGTGGTTTACCTGGGCGACGGTATTGACCGGTACACCGAACAGCTGAAGCAGTTGGGGCCGCACACGACCGGCGTCGTATGCCTCTACATCAAGGATCTCGAAAAGGTCGATCTCGCGGTGCTCGAAGCCATGGTCACCGAGTCCTATCGCACCCTGTCCAGCGAGGCGTACGGACTCCGTGCCCACGAAGGAAGGCTCCAGAAGCCGGCTGACTTACAGCCGCGCGGCTAGGGCAGCGCTGCCCCGGCTGTCAGAGGTGGCACTGAGCGGGCCGTTTCCATACCCTTTCAACCGCCGAGGCGATCCGGACGGGGAGGGTAATGACTCACCTTCCGACTGGCACCGTGACCTTCCTGTTCACCGACGTCGAGGGGTCGACAAGACTTCTGGAGCAGCTGGGCGAGCGGTACCACGACGTGCAGGACCAACACACCGCCACGCTGCGCGAAGGAATCAGCGCACATGGAGGCTCGGTTGTGAGCACGGAGGGCGACTCCTTCTTCGCAGTGTTCCCGGACGCACAGGGCGCTGTGTCGGCGGCGGTGCAGGCACAGCGCGAGCTCGCGGCGAAGCCGTGGCCAGCCGGGGTCCGCCTGCGGGTCCGGATGGGCCTGCACACCGGAGCTGGGATCCTGGGCGGCGACAACTATCTCGGGCTGGACGTCAATCGGGCTGCCCGAATCGCTGCCGCCGCATACGGAGAGCAGGTCCTCATCTCCGAGGCCACTCATTCGCTGATCGAACGCTGCTTGCCACCTGCAACCCGGTTGCGAGGAGTAGGGCGGCACCGGTTCAAGAACCTGACCGAACCGGAACGGCTGTACCAGGTCGTCATCGACGGGCTCGAGCAGGACTTCCCGCCGCCGCGGACACTGAGCGCCCGGCCGAACAACCTGCCGACGCAGCTGACGGCCTTCATCGGCCGCCACCATGAAGTCAGCCGGGTGCGCGAGCTACTGGCCGTCAACCGTCTTTTGACGCTCACTGGTACCGGGGGCACGGGCAAGACCCGGCTGGCATTGGAGGTGGCCGAGCAGTCTGTCGAACAGCTTCCCGACGGTGTCTTCTTCGTCGATCTCTCCGCCATCGACGAACCAGAGTTGGTCCCATCAGCCATCGCCGCCGCCCTAGGGGTTCGCGAGGACGCCGGCGCGGTGATCGACGCAATAGTCGATCATCTCCGCGAGAAGGAGCTCCTGCTCGTTCTGGACAACTTCGAACAGGTGGTCCAGGGAGCATCGGCGGTTCTCGATCCCGTGCTGCGCTCAGCGCCAGGTGTCAAAACGCTGGTCACCAGCCGAGTGCCGCTGGGGCTTTACGGGGAGCAGCAGTTCCATGTGCCGCCGCTGGAGCTTCCTGACCTCCGACGTCTTCCAGATGTCTCTGCGCTCGCGCAACTCGACGCCGTCACCCTCTTCGTCGAGCGTGCCGTTGCCGTGAAGCCGGACTTCCGCCTCACCGACGACAACGCAGCCGCTGTTACTGAGATCATTCTGCGCGTCGACGGCCTGCCACTCGCCATCGAGCTGGCGGCGAGCAGAGTCAAATTGCTACCTCCAGAGCGCCTGCTGGCCAGATTGCATGAACGACTGGCGTTGCTGACCACCACGAGCCGGAACGTGCCGGAGCGACAGCGGACCTTGCGCGGCACGATCGAATGGAGCTACGAGCTGCTTGACCCGCAGCAGGGCCGAATGTTCGCCCGGCTAGCGGTTTTCACCGGCGGGGCAGACCTGGCCGCGATCGAGGCGATCGTCAGTCCCAACGCAGAGCTGGGGATCGACACCCTCGACGCGCTTACGGTGCTGGTCGAGAGCAACCTGCTTCGCGGTGTGGATGCGGTCGATGCCGACCCGCGCTTCGCGATGCTCGAAACCGTCCGTGAGTACGGTCTGGAGCGGCTGGCCCAGTCCGGGGAAGAGCCGCTGATCCGCCGCCGCCATGCCGAGCACTGGATCGATGCCGGTGAGCAAGCCTCCGACGCCCTGTCCGGACCCGATCAGGTGACGTGGAGCCGGCGCCTGGAGCTGGACCACGACAATTTTCGATCGGCTCTGACCTGGGTCCTGCACTCCGGCGAAGCCGAGCTGGGGCTTCGCCTCTGCGCAGCTCTCAAGGATTTCTGGCGAGTCAGCAGCCATGTCCGCGAAGGTGTGCGGTGGCTGACCGAGGTCCTGGCCATGCCGAATGCAGCTACCAACACGCTGGTTCGGGCTAAGGCGCTCTCGGCAGCTGGTGACATGCACGGCTGGATCAATGACCCGGACGCGTTCTTGCGCTTCGCCGAGGAGGCGCTGGCCATCTTGAGAGAACTGGGCGACCTCCCTGAGCTGCCCGATGCCATCCAGAACCTGGGTTGGGCTCAGCTGCAGACCGGCCGCCTCGAGGCTGCGGCCAGCAAGCTGTCCGAGGCCAGGGATCTCTATCTTGGCCAGGGGGACCTGCAGGGGGCCGCCCATGCCGCGATGGGGCTCGGAGTGCTGGCAGTCATCCAGGGTCGGGCGGCTGACGCCCGGCCGCTGTACGAGGAGGCGCTGCAGACATTCCAAGACGTCGGCAACACCTACTACGTCGGGCTGGTCGAATGCATGCTCGCGCAGTGCGATCGAAACGAGGGGAAGTTGGACGCCGCGCAGGCGCGAATCCGGGCAGGACTCTCGTCCTACCGGGCGATCAAGAGCACCATGGGAACGGGGTGGGCGCTGTACCAGTTGGCCGACCTTGCCTTGCAGCGCGGACAACACGCGCGGGCGCTCCGGCTCGTGGCAGTCTCCGACGCGCTCCTCGACGAGGTCAACGGTGAGATCCCGGCGCTGGTGGTCGCCACGACGGGCGACGTCGGGCAAGCCGCTCGCGCGGGTCTCGACGAGGCCACCGCCGAGCGCGTGTATCAAGAGGGACGGGCAATGCCGTACGACGACGCAGTGGCTTACGCCTTACAGCCGGACGTCGCGACCTCGATGGAGCCGGCGTGACCGTGTTTCAGGCAGCGCCCTCCGCCTGAAACTGCAAGTACTGGTGCAGCTGTGACACGACAACCGAGCCCTCACCGACCGCCGACGCAACCCGCTTGACCGACCCGCTGCGGACATCGCCGACGGCGAATATGCCGCGCTGCGAAGTCTCGAAGGGGAGCGGCGGACGATCCGTGAAGTGGTCCTCTCGATGGACGGCTTCACCGGCAAGGACAAAGCCATGCTTGTCACGCGCCACGCGATCCGGCAGCCAGTCCGTTCGTGGCTCCGCGCCGATCATGACGAACAGCCCGTCCGCAGCCAGCGAAGTCATCTCCCCGGTCGCCCGGTTTCGCACATTCAGGTGTTCGAGGAAGCCTGCGCCGCCTCCCCCTACGACCTCCGCCGTTGTCCGCACGTCAATTCGCGGTGCACCCGTGATCTCGTCGACGAGGTACCTAGACATGCTGTTTGCGAGGTCGGCGTCGCGCAGCAACAGGGTTACGTGGTCGGCGTATCTGTGTAGGTGCAGCACGGCTTGCCCCGCTGAGTTTCCGCCCCCGACCACTACGGCGCGACGACCAGACATGGCGCGAGCTTCGGACACGCTGCCGCCGTAGAACACCCCAGCACCGACTAGCGCTTCGAGGTCGGGCACGCCCAGGCGGCGATACGCCACTCCGGTTGCCAACACGACGGTCCGCACGGTGACTTCGCCGATGTCGCTCACGCTGGCAACAAAACGGCCACCCTCCACACGGACAGCGGTGACCTCCCGGGTCACCAGGAAGTGCGCACCGAACACCCAGGCCTGCTGGTAGCCGCGCTGGGCCAGTTCTGCCCCGGTGATACCTCGCGAGAAGCCGAGGTAGTTACGGATCAGCGAACTGGCGCCTGCCTGACCGCCCAGAGACTCGCGCTCCACGACCAGCGTTCGTAGGCCTTCGGATGCGGCATACACCGCGGAAGCCAGGCCCGCCGGACCCGCTCCTACGACGAGAACGTCGAAGTTCCGGTCCTCTGTCTTGAGCGTCGTGGGTATGCCCCACGCCTCGATGACCTCCACGTCCGTCGGGTCGATGAGGACCTTCCCGGCGATGGCGGGCATCCACACGAGCGACTCGATGTCGGCGGCGTCACCTACTAGACGGTGCAGTAGGGCGTCGCCTTCAGGCACGGAACGCTCATGGAACAGATGTGGGATCCCGCTACGCGTCAGCAGCTTGCGAATCTCATGGCCGCGTGACGAGTCCTTGCCGGCGACGACGACGACCTCACGAGGCGCAGTGACGTCGCTTCGAGACCATTCCTGCACGAACTCGGCGATTGTGCGATGAAACAACTCGTCGCCCGGAGTCCAAGGTTTCAGAACGTAGTAGTTGATGTCCCCCAGAGCCATCGCCTCCAGAATGGCTGCCGCGGTCTCCCGATCCGCCCATGCGCCCCACTCGATGAGAAGCGCCCGGCGTGCATCGGGGTGCATTCTGCGAACCTGCGCGAGCAACGAGGCACCCGTCAGGTCCGGCAGGGAATGCGCAGCCAGAACTACCGCGACCCGTTCCCCGTGCCCCCTGGCCGCATTCAGCTCGGCCAGTGCCTCGGCGCCGGTGCGCTCGCCACGAATCCGAAAGGTCCCGCCGTACCTTCCTTGCAGCTCCTGCTCCAGCTGGCTCAACACAGCACGGTCGCCATCGACCGCAAGAATGAGAGGAAGACTCACAAGTCAGCTCCAGCAGGAGGTTTGGGTCCGCAGGGCCCGAAACCCTACTCGCCTCGAACGGCTCATCGACCTTGTCGAGATCGACCTGTGGCGCCGAGGTGAGTGCTTGATGGTTCAACAAGGGTCCAATGGGGAAGAATCCCTTCCGACTACCAACCTCAATGTGGAGGCATCATGGAGACGAGCACCATCATCTGGATCGTCGTGGCAGTCCTGGTCGTACTGGCGTTGATCGCTGTGGCTTACAAGATGAGTGGCCGTAGGAAACTGGACCGTCAGCGCACGAAGGCCGATCAGATCAGGCAGGAGGCGGCCTCGGAAGAAACCACAGTTCGAAGGCACGAGGCAGATGCAGCTGAGCAGGATGCCCTGGCGCGCCAAGCTCGAGCCGAGGCGGACCGCAAGGCCGCGGAGGCGGAGAGACTGCAACTGGAGGCAGAGGAGCGGGCAGAGCAGGCGTCCGCGAAACGCTCGGAGCACGTAGACCGGCTGCGCAGTGCCGATGAGGTCGACCCTGACGTACCCGACCACAGTGGCGGCAGCCACGCTGACCGGTCGGCTGACGGGCGCGATGTCGGACCTGGACCTGGTTCCACCGGTCGCCCATAGGAGCTGCTTCCGGCGAAGGAGTCCGTGCAGCCGCTGTGCCGCAAGCTGACTGAGTCCGGTCAACCACCCACAGTTCCCTCGAGCGCACCGAGTAGGTAGACCACCAGCCCGACAGCGGCAAGACAGAGGAGCAGGACTATCACAAGCGGTACGACAACCCAACGACGCTTGAACCGCCACTTGGGCCGCTGCGGTGCAGGCCGCGCCGGGTGACGCATCGGCGGATTCAGCACCGGCGGGTGAGCCGGTCCGCGCGCGCCCGTGGGACGTCTCGGCGCGCCGGCGGACGCGCCCTCGGCGACTTTTTGCGCCTTGCTTGCCAGCGTGCGGGTTGCCTTCGCCAGGGCTGAGAGGTCAGCCATGGCCAGGCGCTCCACCTTCGTCGGTTGGCGAGGGACGTACGCCGGCGGCGGCGGCGCGGCCGGTCGCATCATCGCCGGCGCGGGTCCCGTGAGCACCCGGTTCAGGCCTGCCCGTACCTGATCGAGGGTCAACCGTTGCGCCGGGTCCTTGGTAAGGCAGCCGAGCAGAACCGGCGTCAGGGGTCCGGCGTAGGTAAGTGGGGCAGGCGGCTCGGTGATCACCGCAAGCAGGGTGGACATCGCGTCGCCGCGGTCGAACGGCGGCCTGCCCTCTGCCGCGGTGAACAGGGTCGCTCCCAGCGACCACACATCCGCTGCCGGCGACGGGACCTCGTTACGAGCCCGCTCCGGTGACATGTACGACGGCGAGCCAAGCAGGATGCCCTCCTCGGTGAGGCCGGATTCCCCGCTCGAAGTGGCGATGCCGAAGTCGGTGAGCCAGGCTCGCCACTGCGCACCGATCAGCACATTGTCGGGCTTCACGTCGCGGTGCACGATTCCGGCCCGGTGGGCTGCCTGCAGCGCTCCGATCAGGTCCATCCCGATCCGGGATACCAGGTCCGCGGGCATTGGACCTTTCTCCTGGAGCACCTGCGCCAACGTGTGTGAGGGAACGTGTTCCATCACGATCCACGGCCGACCGTCCTCCTCGATCACGTCATGGACGGTGGTCACCCGCGGATGCTCGAACCGGGCGGCGGCTCGTGCCTCACGCAGCGTCCGCTCGCGCAGCAGGCGACGTTCCTCCACAGCGGCGGCCTCGAAGGTGACTTCCTTGATCGCTACTTGCCGGCCGAGGACGGAGTCGGTGGCAAGCCACACCGTGCCCATTCCGCCCCGCCCCAAGGCCGTGCGCAACGTGTACCGGCCGGCCAGGACCCGGCCCACGCCGGCCGGCTCGGCCATCATGAGTCCGAAGTTACCCGGCGCCCTGCGTTACGAAACTGTCAGCGCGGTCGGCCAGGAGGTCAGTCGCTGACCCGGAACCGGTCACCGACCCAGCGCGGATTCAGCTTGCGCCCGCGAGGACTGTCAGGTGGACCTTGACGCCGTCGCCGAGCTGAAGTTCCTCGGCCCGCCTAGCGGAGTCTCGAATAGGTAAGAGGTACCCACCATCCTTGGGGAACAGGGATGTGCGCCAGGTGGTGTCCCCGATCCGAACCTGGACGGGGATCATGCCCCAGCCGTAGGTCACCTCGCTGGCCCGAGATTGGATGGCCTCAGCCTCCTCATCGGGAACGTTGACGAAGTGGTAGGGCGACGGGCCACGCCAATGCCAGATCTCGCCTTCGAACTCGAACTCCATGGTCTCCCGTTCCCTGTGTTGAGTCCGACCGAGACGGTCGCCGGTCTCGTGGATCGTTACCTGAAGACCTGTGCCGAGTCCCGCCAGATCGTCGCCGACGCGGGGCTGGTGAGTCGTCAAGACTCCTTGGGGAGCGGAGGTCAATCTGCGGGCGACATGCTGCACATGATTCAGGAGACGGCGCGACAACGGCCACGCCGACATCATCAGGGAAGAGCTCGACGGGACGACCGGGCAGTGATCATGGGGGCTTGGGGATCGTTTGCTCCTCACCGTCCCAGTCCTTGCCGGCGGTGTCTGCGTGGTTGGAGGCGCTATCGGTCTGCTTCGCCACGATGTCGCGCATTTCCGCGTCGGTGAGGCCCTCGCCTGCTTCGTGCGCCTCGGCGGACGGGCTGGTGCTGTCGGGATTGGACATGCGGCCACTGTGCCATCGCGCTCGTCCTCACGACAATCCGCCACCTTCCGTGCCGCGTCGATACCGCCGAGGTCAGTTCGGTGGGTCGAACGCCTCGCTCAGTTCCTGCATCGTTGCGGTTCCACGTGCCGCGACCTCGTCGCCGGTCCGGACCTCGGTCTCCAGGACCATCCGCCTGCGGGGCCGCTTCCTGGCGACCAGCACCTCGGCCGTCACCGTGTCTCCCGGAAAGACGGGCTTCAGGAATGTCGTTTCCTGGCTGAGGTAGACCCAGCCGGCCGTGAGCTCGGTCAGGGCGGCCGAGACGAATGCGTTGCTCAGCGCACCGTGCGCCAGCCGCCGCTTCCAGCGCATTCGGCTGGCGAACTCGTCGTCGAGATGCAGCGGGTTGTGGTCTCCGGAGAGGTCGGCGAATTCGCGGACCATGTCATCGGTGACCAGGCGGGTGAGGCTGGCTCGATCACCGACCTGGATCTCGTCGTAGGACTTCAGGGTCATTGCCCATCACTCCCCGGCCGCGCCCACGCGCTGGTCCACCCTCCGGTCGCGTACGCCCAACAGGGCGCGCGCTTCCTCGATCGGCATAGGCGGACGGTGAGCCAGCCGGGCGATCGCGGCGGCTCGCTCCACCAATTGCGGGTTTCCGGTGACCTGCTCACCTGGGACGAAGGTGATCGTGTCCTCCATGCCGACCCGGAGGTGCCCACCGGCCGAGAGCGCGGCGAGCATGACCGGCAACGTCGTCCGCCCAACGCCGGTGGCAGCGAAGGTGGCACCCTCCGGCAACATCGCGACCGCGGCCACCAGTGCCGCCGCCGTCCCCGGCATCCCGCCCGGCACCCCCATGACCAGGTCAGCATGAACATGGCCGCCGTAGGGCAGGCCGTGCTTGTCGAGGAGTCGCTGCAAGGCGGTCATCTGGCCGAGGTCGAAGATCTCGTACTCCGGCACGATCTCCCGGTCCCGCATCGCGGTGTGCAACTCGACGATGAAATCCCACCGGTTCATGAAGACGTCCCGGCCGAAGTTGACGGTTCCCATGGAACAGCTGGCCGCGTCGGGCTCGGCGTCCAGTGCAGCGAGCCGGTCGGACTCCGGGTCGGTGACCGCGCCGCCGGTGGACAGCTGGACGATCAGATCCGTCTCGCTGCGCAACGCCGCAACGGTATCGCGCAGGAAGACCGGATCCAGCGTCGGCGCAGTGTCGCCGTCGCGGACATGCACGTGGACGACGGCAGCGCCCAACTCCTGGCATTCCTTGGCCGTCGAGACCAGTTCGTCAAGGGTGACAGGCAGCGCCGGTACCTCGGACTTGCTCGACTCCGCACCGGTCGGCGCCACAGTGATCAGGGTTCCGGTCATCTGGATTTCCCCTCCTGACTAGACGGATTGCACATGCTCAGACCTTCAATCCTGGAGCGGGTGGACCAGCGAGGACAACCAGCCGAGCTCGTCGTGCCAGGACCGGGTCGGCTCGCTGGGCACGACCACGAACTTGGACAGGCCCGCCTCGACGTGCCCCTTCAGGAGGGAGACCAGGGCGTCGCCACCGCGGGCCACAACGTCTTCCGGTGCCCGGCCGGGGCGCCGCTTCTCCACCAGCTCGACAAGCCCCGGCGGGAACGCGTCATGCGCGTAGATGACCGTTGCTCCGAAGTGATCGTCATCGATCTTGCGGTCGTGTTGGGCGGCCGCTTCCTGGATGGCTTCGCGGGCTTGCTCGGCCTCCGCGGGAGTCAGCAGGCTGCCCAGCCACCCGTCCGCCAGGCGCCCGGTCCGCCGCAATTCCGTCGGCGAGTTGCCGCTGTGCCAGGCCTCCATCCTGCCGACCGGTCGGGGCTGGAGGGTCACGCCGTCAACGTGGAACCGATCCCCGTGATGAGTGACCTCCTCTTCACGCCACAGGCGGCGCATCAAGGGAAGTGCCTCGTCGAATAGCGAGCCGCGCTCGGCCCGTTGCACATCGAAGGCCTGCTGTTCCTTCGGGTCGACGATGCCGAGGCCGAAGGCCAGCAACAACCGTCCGCTGCTCAGCACGTCGAGGGTGGCCAGTTCCTTGGCCAACAGGACCGGGTTCCGCCCAGGGAGCACCAGCACGCTGGTTCCGAACTTCAGCCGAGATGTACGGCCGGCCACGTAGCCCATGGCGGCCAGCGGGTCCAGCGGCGGTCCGGTCACCCGCTCGGACAGCCAGAGCGAGTCGAATCCGAACTCCTCCAGCCCGTCGACGACCGCGTTGAAGTCGGCTGGCGTCTGGAGCACCTGCTGGGTCCCCAGGCCGAAGCCGAACCGGACGCTCACCGGCTGTCCTGGGCCAAGTCGTCCAGGGCGACCCACTCCGGAATCGTGCCGATACCGGAGGGTTCCCGGATGTTCTTGACCCGGGTGAAATCCAGCATGCTCTCGATCGCGTGCTCGCGGCCGTACCCGGAGTCCTTGTACCCACCGAAGGGTGTGCCCAGCACCGCGCGGTTGTAGTTGTTGACCAGCACGACACCCGCCTCGATCGCTCGAGACACTCGGCGCGCGCGGGCCGAGTCGCCGGTGTAGATGGCGGCCAGCAGTCCGTACGGAGTGTCGTTGGCCAACCTCACGGCCTCCGCTTCGTCAGCGAAGGGCAGCACAACGGTCACCGGACCGAACACCTCCTCCTGCCACACGGCCATGGACGGGCTTGCTCCGGTGAACAGGGTAGGTGCCACCCAGTAGCCGTCGGCCACGCTCGGATCGCCCGGGATCGGAGCAGTCGCGGCAACCGTGGCGCCCTCGGCAACGGCACGCTCGATCGCGGCCTGCACCCGTTGCTGATGAGCGGCGGTCACCATCGGGCCGACATGCGTCCTCGGGTCGCTTCCAGGGCCCACCACCAAGCGGCAGACCATCGCGGACAGCCGCTCGACGAACTCGTCGTGGATCCGCTCGTCGACGAGCAAGCGGGATGCCGCTGTACACGCCTCGCCCTGGTTGAAGAACGCCCCCTCGACAGCGGCCCGGACTGCGGCGTCGAGGTCCGCGTCGGCGAAGACCAGAAGAGGGTTCTTGCCGCCCAGTTCCAGCGTGACCGGGGTCATCGCTTCGGCGGCCAGCTTCAGCACCGCCCGACCGGTCGCAGTCGAGCCGGTGAAGGAGAGGCGCTCGACCAGCGGGTGACCGGCGAGCGCGGCCCCGACCTCCGGCCCCCATCCGGGCAGCACCTGGACGACGTCCGGCGGGAGCACGCCAGCCAGTAGCTCCCCGATCCGCATGACCGTCAACGGGTCCTGATCGGGGGGCTTGAGGATGACCACGTTGCCGGCCGCGAGGGCCGGCGCGGTCTTGGCCGCGACATGGATCGGGGGCCAGTTGAACGGCAGGATTCCGGCGACCACCCCGTACGGCTCGTGCACGGTGTGGGCCGCAACCGGCCCGAGGTCGAATGCGGCTCCCGGCTGCTTGTCGGCAAGGCCGGCGTAGAAGGCGAAGGAATTGACGCAGAACTGGACGTCGAAGGCGCGGGAGATGTGCAGCGGTTTGCCCATCTCGAGTGTCTCCAGCGCGGCCAGTTCGTCGGCGTGCTCCAGGATCACCCGCGAGCATTCGGCGAGCAGGGCGCCGCGTTCCCGGGCGCCGATGAGGCGCCAGGTCTGCTCGTAGGCGGCGCGGGCACGGTGTACGGCGGCATCGACCTCGGCTTCGCCGGCTCCGTGGACCTTCGCGACAACCGAGCCGGTGGCCGGATCGTGCACGTCAAAGGTGTGCTCACCCGAGTCGGCTGACCATGCACCGGTCAGCGCCGGCAACCGGACGTCACTTTCTGCGGTGCGGTCCTGCACCGCGCTCACGCGACCGCCACCGGGAGACCCAGGGTGCGGAGGATCTCCTCGCGGGACTTCGAGAAGGAGTCCAACGCCTCGGGATTGGCCAAGCTGTCCCGGCTGGCAACCTTCTGCGGGTCGGCGCCCATGAGCAACCGCTTGACCGGGATCTCCAGGACCTTGCCGGTCAACGTCCTGGGCAGGTCCGCCACCGAGAACACATGGTCAGGCACATGCCGCGGCGAGCACTCCGTACGGATGGTGTGCCGGATCCGGCCGATGAGTTCGTCGGTGAGCTGCACACCCTCCGCGAGGGTGACGAAGATCGGCATATGGCCGGGGCCGTCCTCGGCCGGCAGGTCCACCACCAGGGCATCGGTGACCTCGGGCAGGGTCAGCACCGCGCGGTAGAGCTCCGCCGAGCCGATACGCACACCACCGCGATTGATCGTGGCATCGCTGCGCCCGTACAGGATGCCGCCGCCGCGCGGGGTGATCTCCAGCCAGTCGCCGTGCCGCCACACGCCCGGGTAGGTGTCGAAGTAAGCCTCGCGGTACCTGCTGAAATCCGTGTCGCCCCAGAAGAACACCGGCATGGCCGGCATCGGCTGGGTGACCACCAGCTCACCGGTCCTCCCGATGAGGGAGTTTCCTTCCTCGTCCCAGGATTCGACGGCCACGCCCAGTACCCTGCCCTGCAGCTCCGAGCGGTACACCGGGAGCCAGGGGACACCGCCGAGAAACGGACCGGCGATGTCGGTGCCACCGCTGACCGAGCCCAGCCAGAGGTCGGGTCCGAGCTCTGCGTAGGTCCACTCGAACCCCTGCGCGGACAGCGCCGAACCCGTCGACCCGACCGAGGTCAGGGCCGACAGGTCGCGGCCCTGAGCGGGATGCAGCTCGGCTTTCATGCACGAGACGATGTAGCTGGCGCTGGTCCCGAACATGGTCATGCCGCTGCGCTCGGCCAGATCCCAGAGCACGCCCAGATCGGGATAGGCCGGACTGCCGTCGTAGATGATGATCGAGGCCTCGCTGAGCAGGACCCCGAGCATGACGTTCCACATCACCCAGCCCGTCGTGGTGAACCAGAACATCCGGTCCCCTGGCTGGGCGTCGAAGTGGAAGTGCACGTACTTGATCTGGTCGATCAGCATGCCGACATGGGAGTGCACGATCGGCTTCGGCAAGCCCGTCGTCCCGGACGAGTACACGACCCAGAGCGGGTGCTCGCCGGGCACCCGTTCGAAGGTCAGTTCACCGTTCGACTGCTCGAAGTCCGTCCACAGCACCGTGTCTCGCAGGCCGGACACATCGGCTTCGGAATCCAGGTAGGGCAGCAGGACCGTCTGTCGGACGGTGGGCAGCGACTCCTGAAGTGCCCGGACCTCGGCCAGTCGGGAGAACGCCCTTCCGCCGTACCGGTAGCCGTCGACCGCGAACAGCACGGTCGGTTCGATCTGGGCGAAGCGGTCCACCACGCTGCGGACTCCGAAGTCCGGCGAGCAGGCCGACCAGATCGCACCGAGGCTCATGCACGCCAGCCCGGCCGCCAGCGCGTGCGGGACGTTCGGCAGATAGGCAGCGACCCGGTCCCCGACGCCGACACCGGCAGCCCGCAGCCCCCCGGCGATGGCCGCCGTCTGCGTACGGAGCTCACCCCAGGTCCAGGAGTCCAGCTCCCGCTCCTCCGCGGCGAACTGGACCGCCAATGCCTCGGCGTCCTTGCCGCGGAAGATGTGCTCGGCGTAGTTCAGCCGCGCGCCGGGGAACCATTCGGCTCCAGGCATCTCGGTCCGGCCGAGGACGGCCTCGTAGCCGCTCTCGGACTGGACGTCGAAGTAGTCCCAGACCGCGGCGTAGCAGTCCTCGAGGTGATCCACGGACCACTGCCAGAGAGCGGGATAGTCATATTCGCCGAGTGCAACCCCGCGATTGGCGGCCAGCCATTCGGTGAAGCGGGTCAGGTTCGCGCGTTGCCGCCGCTCCTCGGACGGCACCCACAGCGGCGCCGGGTCGCGCTCGTCGGTGGAACTCTGCGCGCTCACGCTCACCTCTCTCAGACTGTCCTACCCGTGGCAAGGCCGGCGACCGTACGGCCGCCGGCCAGCCACGAGCAGGAGCTGTTGCTACGAGAAGTGCGGGATGACCTTCTCGCCGAACATCCGGATCGATTCGAGGGCCTTCTCGTGACTGGGACCCGACGGGTGCCGGAAACGCGTCACGATGTAGTCGAGTTCGGGCAGTTCGCTCTGGAACCGCTCCACCTCGTTGATGATGTGCTCCGGCGAGCCGACGATGAACCGGTCCGGGGACACCTTGTCGTAGGTGAACTCGTCGTCGGACTTGAGATCGGTGATCCACGGGTCGGCCAGCGGGCTGTAGGCGCCGACCCCGTAGTAGAACCGGTGGGAGGTCATCACGTCGTCGTGGAACTCCTCGATGGCCTGTTCGGTCGTCTCGGCTACCCAGCACTCTCGCATGATCGTGATCTTGGGGGTCTTGCCGTGCTTGTCCGCCGACGCCCGGTAGATGTCGGCCATGCCCTTGTAGGTCTGGATCGTGTTGATGATGTCGGTGGTCCAGCGGTCCCCCAGCCGCCCGGCCCTGCGCAGTCCCTGCGGCGTCCAGGCACCCAGCGCGATCTCCGGACGAGGCTTCTGAATCGGCTTCGGCGTGATCCGCATGTTCTTGAAGTGGAAGACCTCGCCGTCGAAGTCAAGGTTGTCGTGCGTCCAGGCCTCCTGCAGGAAACGCACGGTGTCCTCCATCAGGGCACCGCGCTTGGCGGGGTCCACGCCGAAGGCATCCAGGTCCTCGCTGACATAGCTGGCACCCAGGGTCAACAGGAGCCGCCCACCGGAGATGACGTCGACCAGCGCAGCATCCTCGGTCAGCCGGATCGGGTTGTACAGCGGTGCCAACGCACAGCACGTCCCGACCTTGAGCGTCGTCGTCTCGCGGGCCACGCCGGCCGCGACCATCAGCGGATTGGGGAAGTAGCCGTCGGGCTGCTGGTGGTGTTCGGTGACCAGGCAGGAATCGAATCCGACCGACTCCGCCATCTTGGCTTCGGCCACGATCTCGTTATAGACGCGCACCATGTCCGCGCCGTCGGGATAGTCCTCGGTGATCGGACAGATTCCGAACTTCATCTTTGCCATAGGTCTCGTCCTTCAGCCGGAGCGCGCAGCGCTGGCACTCGTCGCGGTTAGGTGAATCCGGACGCTAATCGCGCCCGAGGCGAGCGCTCAATGGGATCGCCACAGGCTTGCCCGGGTGGTTGTTGTGACTAGGCACAAGCCAAGGCATTCCTGCTCAGTCAGCGATCTTGAGCAACCTGGCGGCGGTGCCACCTAGAATCGCGGCCCGCTCCGCATCGGGCAGTGACGTCATGCCGTCCACGAGAGCGGCTGCGGTCGGGTCGCCCATGTCGTACGGGTAATCGGTGCCGATCACGACCTGCCCGCTGCCCATCTGCTGGACCAGAAAGGCTAGATGTGCTTCGTCGTAGACCAGGCAGTCGACGTACACCTGGCGCAGGTAACTCGAGGGCGGGCGCTCAGTGATGTGCTGGCTGCCCTCGGGGCGTTCGCGCCAGGAGTGGTCCATGCGGGAGGCGTAGAAGGGCAGATAGCCGCCGCCATGGACGAAACACAGCTTCACCGTGGGCAGCGCCTCCAGCAACCCGCCGGAGATCATTCGGGTGGCCGCAATCGTGGTGTCCAACGGGTTGCCCACGACGTTGATCAGGTAGTAGTCGGTCAGGCGCTCCCCGCTGGAAAACCCGTGTGGGTGCAGCAGCACGACGACGTCGAGCTCGGCGGCCTTGGCGAAGAACGGCCGGAACCGGGCACCGTCGAGATCGAGTCCGTTGACGTTCGTGCAGATCTCGACACCCCGCAGGTCCAGTTGGGTGACGCAGTACTCGAGTTCGCTGATGGCTGCCTCAACATCCTGCAACGGGACCGTGCCTAAGCCCACGAACCGGTCCGGTCGACCGGCCACGAGCTCGGCCAGGTGATCGTTCTGCAACCGGGCGAGGCGTCGGCCAAGTGCCGGATCGGTCCAGTAGTAGAACTGCGGCGGCGCGACGGACAAGGCCTGGATGTCGACGCCCATCCGATCCATATCGGCCAACCGGCGCCCCGGATCGGTCAGCTTGTCGGCGAGCTCGCCGAAATGCCGGGCGTTGTAGGACTTGGTCTCCTCGCCGCTGTAGAGCGTGAACGGATCCAGCCACGGTGGCGGCGGCCCGTCCAGCAGCGCCTCGCAGGCGGGGGTGCTGACGTGATTGTGCAGATCGATCACGCGGTTCCGCTGCGTCATGCGCCGGTGGATCGAGCTCGCGCCTTGAAGTCCGAGGCGGGTACGTGCGAGTCGGCTCCCACGCCCAACACGTCTTCGATGACAAAGGCGAATTGGAACTCGAGCAGCGCTTGCGGATCGTGGCAGTTCACCTGCAGAAGTTCCTCGATCCGACGCAGCCGGTAGCTGATCGTGTTGGGGTGGACGATCAGTGCCTCGGCTGTCGTCGTCGCGTTGCAGCCACAGCGCAGAAATGCACGCAGGGTCTCCACGAGGGTGGTGTCGCGTCGCCCGTCGTACTCGTAGAGGGGCTGCAGGATGCCGTGCATGAACGTGATGAGCTCTTCAGGCCGGCTCACCTGCAACAGGACCCGGTAGACCCCGAGATCTCCGAGCTGGACCACTCGGTCGCGGTTGCCGGCCCGCTGAGTCAGGCTGAGCGCGCCCGCGGCGAGCCGGTAGGCATCCGGATAATCCGTTGCCGTCGCACAGGCCGGTCCCATTCCGATGGAAACCGTCTCCCGGCTGTAGGACCAGTAGTGCCGGCGGAGCCGTTCGGCGATCTCGACCGGGGACGGTAGGCCATCCTGTTCCGGCCAGAGCAGGATCACATCGCCGCCGCGGGCCGCGACCAGGGCGTTGACCTTGCTCAGGTTGACCACCTCCTGCACCTGGGTCAGCAGGGAGCGGTGCCGACGGGCGGCTCCGCCGGCCAGCATGTCCACCGAGTCGTCGGAACCAAGATCGGGTCGCAGCACGAGCACGGTGTGCGGGACGGTGAGGTCGACACCGAGTTGTTTGGCCCTGGTCAGGGTCGTGAACGGGTCGACCTCCGGGTTGGCGATCAGCAGGTCGTCGAGGAACTCCCGGGACAGGCGCCATTCGACCTCCTGTTGGGTACGCAGCTTGGACACCGCGAGTGCCACCACTCCGGCCCCACGTTCCAGGACCCTTCGCTGGAGCAGGCCGAAGGGTTCCCGCGCGTGGAAGGCCCAGACCCGGCCGGTCACCTCGCCGTCGAGCATGACCGGGGCCACGAGGCTGGCTGGCCGGCCCTGTGTGGTCGGCACCTCCACCGCCTGGTACTCCTCGCCCGCCTGCGCGAGCACCGCAACCGTGTGCGGGTCCAGGCGCACCTCGCTGGCCGGCATTTGCGCGAGCCCCTCCTTCGAGATGGAAGCCCCGAGGGGATGGCCGCCGGCGTCCTCGATGAGCACATCGCTGCCCAACTCGTGGGCGAGCGCCTCGGTGACTCGCTCGAGGTTCTCACCGGCGAGCAGCAGACGCATCAACTCGCGATACACGGCCTCGCAACGCTGGGCGATCACATGCTCGTCCTCGAGTGCTGTGATCCGCCTTTCGAGCTCCTGTCGAGCGGCCCGGTCACGCTGGCGGCGGTCGGTGGCCTCGACGGCGAGCGCCGCCTGATTGGCGAAGGTCTCCATCAGGACGATCTCATCCGCGGAGTAGGTCCGCGGCTCGACGGCGTAGCAGGCCAGCACGCCCAGCACTCCGTCGGTACCGATCAGCGGCACTGCCAGGATGCTCCGGTAGCCCTCCCGGGAAGCTGCCTTCTCCCATTCCGTACACGTCGGGTCGGCGTTGATGTCCACGAGCACGATGGGCCGCTGCGATCGATACGCCCGACTCGACGGGCCCTCGGCAGTAGCCCCGGGGGCGATCCGTGGCGGCCGCTCGGCGTTGACCCGCGCGGCGTAGGCCGACGACAAGCCGTAGTAGCCGCGAATCAGCAGGTGCTTGCCCTCGTCGTCGGGTAGCAGTACGGAGGAGAAGTCGTATCCGGTCAAATGCACGGCCGTACCGGCGATGAGGCTGAACAGATCTGAGGCCGGCAGATCGCGGTTGACCGCTCGCGCCATCTCGGCCGTGGCATCCAGCCAATCACGCACGTCGGACTCTGGCTCGGGACCGCCTTCCATGCGGTAGGCCATGTGCCAGGCGGTGCCCGCTGAGTCGCTCATCCAAACCCCTCGATCCGGCCCGTCGTCGTTCGACAGTAGAGCCCCGGCCGGGTGGCCGGACTGTGTGAAGCCACAACGCAACCCCTCCCTAGTTGCGGCCAATCCCATAGTTCACCGGCGTAGGCCGCTCATATTGTCGGCCTTCGGAGCCGATCGCGGACGTCGCTCACAAGGAGATCGCAGTGGTCAAAGTCCTATTGCAGCTGTATCCCGTCATTCCGGCGACTCGCCAGGAGCGCGAGGAGCTGCGTCCGATCGGACGCAACGTGGGGCGCTATCAGGAACTACTCGGCGGGTGGCACGACATCGTCCGGGCCGCCGACCGGCTGGGCGTCTGGGGAGTCGCCACCGTCGAGCATCACTTCCACTCGGAGGGTTATGAGGTCGGGCCCAACCCGGGAATCCTCGACGCGTACTGGGCCGCGATCACCAAGAACGTCAGAGTGGGTGCGCTCGGCTACGTCATGAGCGCCCAGAACCCCATCCGGGTCGCCGAGGAGACTGCGATCCTGGACCACCTAGCCGGTGGGCGGACCTTCGTCGGGTTCGCCAGGGGGTATCAGTCGCGGTGGACCAACATCCTCGGTCAGCACCTGGGTGCCCGGGCCACGTTGTCCCCATCCGGGTCCCCCGAGGAGAAGATGGCCGCGCTCACCGAGGAGCAGCGCAACAGGCGCTTCGCCGACGACCAGAGCAACCGGGAGGTCTTCGAGGAGCAGGTGGACATGGTGCTGCGGGCCTGGGCCGAGGACAGCATCGACTCCAAGGGCCGCTGGCAGATCCCCTTTCCCTACGACGAGGGCATCGATTGGACGATGACGGCCACTCGTGAGATCGGCGCTCCCGGCGAGATGGACGAGAGCGGCAAGATCCGTCGGGTGAGCGTCGCGCCGGCGCCGCTGACGAAGCCGCATCCGCCGATCTTCGTGTCCAGCAATGCCAGTCGGGAGACCATCGAGTACTGCGGGCCGCGAGGGTTCATTCCGACGTACTTCTCGAAGATCGAACGGGCCGCCGAGTACGGGCAGGCCTATGTCGAGGCCGCGAAGCTGGGCGGCAAGGAGTACGCGCTCGGCCAGAACCAGGCGCTGGTCCGCTGGGGAAACATCGCTCCGACGATGGAGCAGGCGCGGAGCAACGTGGAAGCGTGGGACGTGGACATCTTCAAGGACCTCTATGCCGGCACCACGCCGATGATGTTCGACCCTGACAAGGCGGTCGACTCGGTCCTCAACAGCGGACTGTGGGTGATCGGCAGCGCCGATGAGGTCCGCGATCAGTACCTCGAGCAGTGGCGGCAACTGCCCGCTGAGTACGTCGTCCTGATCTACCACTACGCCCAGCAGCCCGCCGACAGCGTCATCGAGAACGTCGAGATGTTCATGGAGCACGTCAAGCCTGCGCTGGATGAGGTCACCTCGTCCTACGACTCGTAGGGCAGGGTCGATCGTGACCGACACAGCAACGGACACAGCCCCGCAGACCCAAGAGACCTACCGCGGGGAAGCGATCATCCGGGACTACATCGAACGGTTCTCCACCTGGGGGAAGTGGGGACCCGACGACGAACTGGGCGCGCTCAACTACGTCGGCCCGGAGCAGGTGATCGCGGCCTCGAAACTGGTCCGCCAAGGCAAGTTGATCTCGATGACCCTGCCCTACGACCTGACCGGTCCACAGGTCGGCGGCTTCCGCGCGAATCCGTTGAACATGATGACCGCGACCGGCACCGACTACGTCAACGGAGACCAGGATCCGCTGCCGGCCGACTGGGGTCCGGCCTACGGCTTCGGGTACGCCGATGACGTCCTGGTGATGCCGAACCAAGCCGGAACGCAGTGGGACGGGCTGGCGCACATCTTCTTCGAAGGGAAGATGTACAACGGCCACGATGCCTCGTTGGTCACCGCGAAAGGCGCCAAGCGTTGTGGCATCGAGGTAGTGCGCGAGAAGTTGGTCATGCGTGGTGTGTTCCTTGACGTGGCCCGGCACCACGGCGTCGACGCGCTGGAGCCTGGGTACGCGATCACCCCGGATGACCTCGACGCCACCGCGGCCGCCCAAGGGGTGGAGGTCCGCACCGGGGATGCCGTCATAGTGCGGACCGGGTTGCTGGGCCAGCGTCGCGGCAAATGGGGTGACTACAGCGGCGGACCGGCACCGGGTATGTCCCTGCACACTGCCCCATGGCTGGCCGAGCACGAGGTTGCGGCCATCGCCTCCGACACCTGGGGGGTTGAGGTACGCCCCAACGAGGTCGAGCTATTCCAGCCGCTGCACATCATCGCGCTCGTGCACATGGGACTGCTGTTCGGCGAAATCTGGGATCTGGAAGGCATCAGCGCCGACTGCGCCGACGACGGCGTCTACGAATTCCTGCTCTCCGCGGCCGTCCTGCCCATCACGGGCGCCTGTGGAGGACCGATCAACGCCCTGGCTGTCAAGTAGCCATTCCAGAGGGGATCCGATGGATTACAAGCTGACCGAGGAGCAGCGCCAGTGGCGCTTGCGGGCGCGGGCGTACGCGCAGAAGGAGGTCGCGCCGCGCGCGGCCGAACTCGACGCGAAGGTCGACCCAGCAGAGGCCTTCTCCTGGGAACTGGTCGAGGCCGCCAATGACCACGGCCTGCGGCTCGCGCCGTTACCCGTGGAGTACGGCGGCAACGGCACGGACTTCCTGACCAACGCGGTGATGCTCGAGGAGATCGCAGTCGCGGACATGGGCGTCGCGGTGGTACTCGCCCAGACCTGGAAGTTCGCCCAGTTGATCATGGAGCTCGGCACCCCCGACCAGCGCGAGCGCTGGTTGCGTCGGTTGGCGGACAACCCCCGGGGACTGATGGCGGCTTCGTTCACCGAGCCACAGGCCGGCTCGGACAACGTCCTGCCCTACGGCGGAGTGGACGGCGGCATGCAGATGTCGGCTACCCCGGCCGAAGGCGGCTGGGTGCTCAACGGGCAGAAGCATTACATCTCCAACTCCAACCGCGCCGACATCATCCTGGCCTTCGCCCGGACCAATCCCGAGGCGCCGGTCAAGGACGGCTGTAGCGCCTTCATGGTCCCTGGGGATCATCCGAACGTCCGCTTCGGGCTGGTGCACGACAAGATCGGTGAGCGGTTGGCCAACAACTCGGAGATCTTCTACGAGGACTGCTTCGTCCCCGAGGCGGACATGCTCGGTCCGGAGAACACAATCCTCAGCGATGTGGCTCGGCTGTTGCGGGGCTCCAACGCCTACGCCGCAATCTGCACTCTGGGGGTAGCCCGGGCGGCTTTGACCCGCGCCATAAAACGCGCGAAGACGCGCGTCCAGGGTGGCAAGCCGATCATCGAGCACAGCGTGATCGCCGCCGAGTTGGGCCAGCTGTGGGCGTCATTGGAGACGGCGCGTACGTACTGCTATCGAGCGGCGTGGGCCTCCGACCACGCGGATCCGTTCGACCCGAAGATGGCCGCGGCTCCCAAGCTGATCGCCTCCGAGACCTCGTTCGAGGTCACCCGTCACGCGTTGGAGATCTTCGGTGGGTCGGGAGTGATGCGCGAGGTAGGAATGGAGAAGCTGCTTCGTGACGCGACGATCTTCCTGCACTCCGACGGGACGAACACGATCATGCGGAAGAAGATCGCGGCCGATCTGCAGAACCGGACCGACGAGCAGCTAGACGAGCTCTGGGACTGGTGATGCGGGCTGCGGTTCTCGACGCCTTCGGCGCCGACGTCCGCATCGCCGAGGTCGACGAACCCAAACCCGACGACGGTCAGGTGCGCGTCGATGTCACTGCCTGCGGCGTCGGACTGACATTGGAGCGGGCGCGGACCGGCGCGCTGGGCGGCAGCGCGCCCCGGATCGTCGGCCACGAACTCGCCGGGACTGTGGCCGAAGTCGGCGGCGGCGTCGAACGCTGGCAGCCCGGGGACCGAGTCACCGCTTCGTTCTACCTGACGTGTGGGTCCTGCCATTGGTGCGTCAGCGGTCGGGAGACGCTGTGTGAGAACTGGGGCGGGTTCGTCGGAGTACACGTGGACGGCGGACTGGCCGACGCCGTCGTACTCCCCGAGCGCAGCCTCGTTCGCATCCCGGACGGAGTCGGTTTCGACGAGGCGGCGATCGCCGCGGACGCGATTGCCACGCCGTACCACGCCTTCGCGACTCGGGCGCCGATCTCCCCGGGCCAGACCGTCGCGGTGATCGGGGCCGGTGGTGGTGTCGGCGTGCACGTGGTCGGGATGGCCCGAGCCTTCGGGGCAAGGGTGGTCGGGATCGAACGCGACCCGGCCAAGGAGCGGGCCCTGCGCGACCGGGGCTGCAATGCGATCTGGAATCCTGGCGATGAAGCAGACTGGTCGCGGACCTTCCTGCGCGAGGTCGGCGGCAAGGTCGACGTCTGCGTCGACACCGTGGCCGCACGCGCCACCTTGCGCAACGGACAGGAGATCGTGGGCCGTGGCGGCACCCTGCTCGTCGTCGGCTTTCAGGGCGGAGTGACCTTTGAGTTGGATCCCCGATCCCTGGTTCTCGACGAGGTCGTCATCACCGGCAGCCGCTACGCAAGCCGCGCCGAGATCGGTCAGGCACTCGAACTGGTGGCTCAGCGCCGGGTCGAGGCGGTCATCGGCGCCCGTTTCGACCTCGCGGACGTGGCCGAGGCCTACCGGGTCATGCAATCAAACGGGGCCTTCGGGCGGATTGTCGTGGACGTCAGCAGATGAAGAGCTTTGTGTGTTCCACCGTCGAGCGAGCCGTGGAGCAGATCGCCCGCGGTGAGATCGTCCTCGTGCTCGATGACGAGGACCGAGAGAACGAGGGTGACCTGATCATGGCCGCGCAGGCGGCCACCCCAGAGAAGATGGCCTTCTTCCTGCGGCACACCTCCGGTCTGCTCTGCGTGGCTATGACTGGCGAGCGGCTGGAGGCTCTGGACCTTCCGCTGATGGTGGAGGACAACACCGAGGCACAGGGCACCGCGTTCACGGTGTCGGTCGATCTGGCCCGAGGCGTCACCACCGGCATCTCGGCAGCCGACCGCGCGCACACCATCGCGGCTCTGGCTGATCCGGCGGCAACGGCCGGCGACTTCGCCCGCCCTGGCCACGTCTTTCCGCTACGCAGCCGACCCGGCGGGGTGCTCAAGCGGGCCGGCCATACCGAGGCGGCCGTGGACCTGACCCGGTTGGCTGGCCTGCGCCATGCCGGCGTGCTCTGCGAGGTAACCAGTACTGACAAGTCCCAGATGGCGCGCGGCCCGGAGCTGAGTCGGCTCGCCAAGACGTACGGCCTGCCGACGATCTCGGTGGCCCAACTGGCCAGGCATCGCCTGAAGACTGAACGACTCGTCGTCGCCGCCTCCCAGGCTCGGGTCCCCACGAGGCACGGTGATTTCCTCTGCCACGCCTGGACCTCGCTGGTCGACGGCACCGAGCACATCGCGCTGGTTCGCGGGGACGTCACCGATGGCGCGCCGGTGCTCGTCCGAGTGCACAGCGAGTGCCTGACCGGAGACGTCTTCGGATCGGCTCGGTGTGACTGCGGCACCCAACTCGACGACGCGCTGTCGGCCATCGCGAAGGAGGATCGCGGTATCGTGATCTACCTTCGTGGCCATGAGGGCCGCGGCATCGGTATCGCCCACAAGCTGATGGCCTACAACCTGCAGGACCAAGGCTGGGACACCGTGGATGCGAACCTCCGGCTCGGCCTGCCCGTCGACAACCGGGAGTACGGCATCGGGGCACAGATGCTTATGGATCTAGGAGTGCGCCAGATCCGGCTGATGACCAACAATCCAGCGAAGTTCCGCGGCCTGTCCGGCTACGGGCTCGAGATCGTGGACCGGGTCTCGATCGCCTCTCGGGAGACCCCCGAGAACGTGGCGTATCTACGGACCAAGCAAAAGCGCATGGGTCACCTGCTTCCGGCAGTCACCCCGACCGTCAGCGCCGACTCAGCAACACCGGCCTGAGGATGGCACAGAGGTGAAAGGAGAAGTCCGATGAACGCGTGGATCGTCGAGGCCGTACGCACTCCGGTTGGCCGGCGCGGCGGCGCGCTGAGCGCCGTGCACCCAGCCGATCTCGGCGCGCACGTCCTCACCGCACTGGTGGATCGCGCCGGGGTCGATCCGGGCGCGGTGGAGGACGTCCTCTTCGGGTGCGTGGACCAGATCGGAGCCCAGGCCAACGACATCGCCAGGACCGCCTGGCTCGCGGCCGGGCTGCCCGAGCATGTGCCCGGCGTGACGATCGACCGGCAGTGCGGGTCGTCGCAGCAGGCTGTGCACTTCGCCGCCCAAGCGGTGCTGAGCGGCACCTCCGACCTGGTGGTAGCCGGGGGCGTACAGAACATGAGCCTCATCCCGATCGGCTCCAGCACTACGGCCGGCGACCAGCTCGGCATGGGTCACATGTATCGGGGGTCGGTCGGCTGGGAGTCGCGGTACGGGCCCGAAGAGGTGCACCAGATCCGCGGTGCCCAGCTGATCGCCGAACGATGGAACATCAGCCGGGAGGACATGGAGTCCTTCGCGCTGCAGAGCCACTCGCGGGCGAAGAAGGCTGCAGCTGACGGGCGCTTCGACCGGGAGATAGTCCCGATCGCCGGTTGCACGGCGGACGAGGGGCCGCGCGACACCTCACTGGAGGCGATGGCGAAGCTGCCAACGCTGCCTGGTGCCGACCGGCTGACGGCGGCGGTGTCGAGTCAGATCTCCGACGGTGCGGCTGCCCTGCTGATCGCCAGCGATGCCGCGCTGGAGCGGCACGGTCTGGTTCCGCGTGCCCGGATCGTCCACCTGTCGGTTCGAGGCGATGATCCCGTGCTCATGCTGACCGCCCCGATTCCGGCCACCGCTCATGCCCTGGAGCGGAGCGGGCTGTCCTTGGACGACATCGACGTCATCGAGATCAACGAGGCATTCGCCTCGGTCGTGCTTGCCTGGCAGCAGGAAACCGGCGCGGACCCGGCGAAGGTGAACGTCAACGGCGGCGCGATCGCCCTCGGGCACCCGCTCGGTGCCACCGGGGCGCGCCTGATGACGACGATGCTGCACGAACTCGAGCGCGTCGATGGCCGGCTGGGGTTGCAGACCATGTGCGAAGGCGGCGGGCAGGCCAACGTCACGATCATCGAACGCATCGGTCGGTAGCGCCGCTATGGGTGCTGCCAACGGGTCCGGGCTTCGCCGGGCCCTCGCACGGGCTGACGCGGGCAAGACGCTGTCTGTCGGTGAGGCGGCGCAGCTGCTGACTGCCCGCGACGATCAGCTGACCCGACTATGCACTATCGCGGCCAGGGTGCGCGACATGGCGTTTGGGTCGCGAATCACTTACAGCCGCAAGGTGTTCCTGCCGTTGACCCATCTGTGCCGCGATACGTGCGGTTACTGCACGTTCGCCTGGCCGCCCAAACGCGACACTCCGGCTTACCTCTCCCCCGACCAGGTGCTCTCGATTGCGCGGGCCGGCCAGGCAGCCGGCTGCAAGGAGGCCCTATTCACCCTGGGCGATCGTCCCGAGGAGCGCTATCCGGCCGCCCGTGACTGGCTTTCCGCCAGGGGCTATGCCACGACCTTGGAATACCTGCGGTCGGTGGCCATCCAAGTCATCGAGGAGACGGGGTTGCTCCCGCACCTCAATGCCGGCGTCATGTCCTGGACGGAGATGTCGACGCTCAAGCAGGCATCGGCGTCCATGGGCCTGATGCTCGAGTCGTCCTCGTCCCGATTGCTCGGACGCGGACAAGCGCACTGGAACTCGCCGGACAAGGACCCGGCCGTACGGCTGCGGACGATCGAAGACGCCGGCCGGCTGTCGATCCCGTACACCTCGGGAATTCTGGTGGGCATCGGGGAAACCATGGAGGAACGTGCCGAAACGCTGTTCGCGCTGGCCGCCACCGCACGACGGTACGGCCACCTGCAGGAGGTCATCGTCCAGACCTTCAGGGCCAAACCGGACACTGCGATGCGCAATTTCCCCGAACCCGGCCGCGACGAGTTGCTCGCGACCATCGCCGTGGCCCGGCTGGTGCTACCGGTGAAGGTGCACCTACAGGCACCACCGAATCTGTCACCGGATCATGTTGAGGCCATCGTGGCCGCGGGTATCGACGACTGGGGCGGGGTCTCCCCAGTTACCCCGGACCATGTCAACCCGGAGTTCCCCTGGCCGCACCTGGACCGACTGGCCGAACGAACCGCCGATGCCGGGCACACGCTGGTCGAGCGGCTGTGCAGCTATCCCGAGTACGTGCGCCGCCCGGATCCGTGGCTGGCCGGTCGGATGCGGGGGCCGGTACAGGCGCTGGCCGATGCGGAGGGCCTGGCCGACCCGGCCGCCGTGCCCGTCGGTCAGCCATGGCAGGACGTCGAAATTCCCACCCACGGCGGGGGCGACGACCGCTGGCGTGACCCGGTGGCCGGTAGCGGAGCCCCCGTACTGGCCCGGGAGACGCTGCTGCGGGCCGACGCGGAGGCCGTGTACGGCGACACCGAGCTGATCGCGGCCGAGATGGCCGCAGGCCAATCGGCGGTGCTGTCAGCCGGGCAGCGACGCCCTGGGCAGCGCTCGCCGAGCGCCGTTACGGAGATCCTGCGGACATCCGAGCAGGGAGAGGCACCCGACCTAGCCTCCACGCTGATCCTGCTGGAAGCCACAGGATCGGATCTCACAGCCTTGATCCA
The DNA here is from genome assembly GCA_030862345.1 of Actinomycetota bacterium. Lineage (GTDB taxonomy): Bacteria > Actinomycetota > Actinomycetes > Mycobacteriales > Geodermatophilaceae > JACCQS01. The sequence continues at coordinate 36,565 of JALZDV010000189.1, forward strand.
GACCGCGGACGCGGTACGTGCCGAGCGCGTCGGCGAAACCGTGACGTACGTGATCAATCGCAACATCAACTTCACCAACATCTGCTACACCGGCTGTCGGTTCTGTGCCTTCGCCCAGCGCCGCGACGATTCCGACGCATACTTCCTGACCCTCGAACAGGTCGCCGACCGAGCGCAGGAGGCATGGGAGTGGGGGGCGACGGAGGTCTGCATGCAGGGCGGGATCCACCCCGACCTCGGCGGTGACTACTACTTCGACCTCGTCCGTACGGTGAAGCGACGCGTCCCAGACATGCACGTACATGCGTTCTCTCCCATGGAGATCGTCAACGGAGCTGCCCGACTCGGCATCTCGGTACGGGAGTGGTTGACCGAGGCGAAGTCCGCTGGCCTGGGCACTATTCCAGGGACTGCTGCCGAGATCCTTGACGACGAAGTCCGCTGGGTTCTGACCAAGGGGAAGTTGCCGGCCGCGGCCTGGATCGAGGTCGTCTCGGCCGCCCACGCGCTGGGGATCCGCAGTTCATCGACGATGATGTATGGCCATGTGGACCGGCCCGCCCACTGGGCAGCACACCTCCACGTCCTGCGTCGAATGCAACTGGCCAACCAGGAGGCTGGGTACGCCGGATTCACCGAGTTCGTACCGCTGCCCTTCATCCACCAGCAGTCGCCCATCTACCTTGCCGGCGTAGCCCGTCCTGGACCGACGTTCGAGGACAACCTCCGCGTCCACGCCGTGGCCCGGCTCGTGTTGCAGGGCGTGATCGACAACATCCAGCTGTCCTGGGTCAAGATCGGCCTCGAGGGTGCCCTCGAACTGCTCCGTGCCGGAGCCAACGACCTCGGCGGGACGCTCATGGAGGAGACGATTTCCCGGATGGCCGGCGCTGATCACGGCGTACGCCAGAGCCCCGAGGCCTTGCGGGCGGTGGCCGACGCGGCCGGTCGCCGACCGGCGGAGCGGACCACGGACTACAGCCGGATCGAACCGGACGGGATCAGATATCGCCTCGGCCATGCGGAGTTTGCGAGCAGCGCCGTACCGGAAGGATGAGAGCCGTTCCTGCGTCATACGCACCCCCGTCCGAGGCCGGGTACGCCCTGGTGGTGCCGGTCAAGCGGCTGGCCGAGGCGAAATCCAGGCTGCACGGGATCTCGCCGGTCCAGCGGCAGCGACTCGCTCTTGCCTTTGCGTTGGACACGCTGAATGCAGCGAGCCGGAGCGCGCGCGTTGCCAAGATTGTGGTCGTCACCGACGAGGGGCGGGTGCGTCGGCGCTGCCGGCGGCGACGTGCATGGACGGTGGTCCTAGACCCAGGAGCCGGCCTGAATGCGGCGATCTCGCGAGGAACGGAATTCGTCGCCATCCGTTATCCGAGTCTCCCGGTCGCGGTTCTCATGGCCGATCTGCCGGCGCTTGTGCCCGAGGAGTTGGACGAGGCGTTGGCCGAGGCGGGGCGGCATCCTTTCGCCTTCGTCGCAGACGCCGACGGAGTGGGAACGACTCTGTTCGCTGCTCGGCAGGCATGGAGTGTCGCCACCAGCTTCGGCAACGGGTCGGCAGCCCGGCATGTGGAGCTCGGCGCGGTGCCGATCACGGCACCGGTACCGACGCTTCGCCGCGACGTGGACACCGTGCACGACGTTGTCAGCGCGCTGGCTCTGGGGACCGGGCCGTGGACCGGAGCTTTGGCAGCAGCATGGCTGGACAAGCCGCGGGTACCCGCGTCTGGCTGAGCCTGAGCGGCGGGATACGAACCGCCCAGAAGGAGGAAGCGATGAGTACCGCCCGGGTCGACGCCAGGTTCGACGCCCAGCGGTTCCGGGACGTCCTGGGTCAGTACCCGACCGGAGTCAGCGTCGTGACGGCCGCCCAACCGGACGGCAGCGTCGCTGGGCTTGCCGTGGGCTCGTTCACCTCGGTCTCGCTCGATCCTCCGTTGGTTGCCTTTCTCCCCGACAAGTCGTCCACCAGTTGGCCAAAGATCCGCGCGGCCGGCGTGTTCTGCGTGAACGTCCTGGGGGCCGACCAGGAGAGCATCTGCCGGACCTTTGCCACCAAGGCGCCGGACAAGTTCGCCGGACTCAGCTGGCGGCCGGCCGGCTCCGGTTCACCGATTCTGGATGGGGCGGTCGCCTGGATCGACTGCGATCTGGACGTCGTTCACGAGGCCGGCGACCACTACATCGTGATCGGACGGGTGCGCGACCTCGACGTCGCCCATCCGTCCTTGCCGCTGTTGTTCTTCCGCGGTGGCTACGGGCGATTCACGCCGTTGTCCTTCACGGCCATCGAGTCGGACCTGCTCGAGCAACTCCGGGTGGTGGATCTGGTGCGCCCGTACATGGAGGCAGTGGCCAGACAACTCGATGTGGAATGCAACGCGGCGGTTCTCGTCGGAGACGAACTGGTCTACGTGGCGCGGGCCGGGCGGCAGAACGACAGCGACGGATTCCCGTCCCGGGTCGGCCGTCGGCTGCCCTTCCGCCCGCCGATCGGGGCAACGTTTGTCGCCTGGGCCGAGCCGTCGGCAGTACAGGCCTGGTTGGGCGGATTGCATCGACAGGTCGGGACCGAGCAGGTCGCCGCCTGGCAGGAGATCGCGGCCAGGATCCGGCGGCGGGGGTATTCACTCGGGCTGGGCCACAACACCCACACGAAGCTGTGGCAAAGCTTGGCGCAGATGACGGCCGACGAGGACGCCGCGGAACTCGAGCCGAGCCAAGCGACCATCGATGAGATGGTCGACCAACTCCAGGCCGGCTATGAACAGCCCGACTTGATTCCGGGAAAGAGCTACGAGGTCCGCACTATCAGCGCGCCGGTCTTCGGCCCGGACGGTCGGGTGTTGATGCAGTTCACCTTCTACGGCCTTCCCAACCAATCCAGCACCGTAGACATCGAGCTCTTCGGCGAGCGCCTGCTGGACGCCGCCAGATCAGCCAGTGCGGCCGTCGGAGGTAAGCCGCCGCGCGATTGACCGATCGACATCGGTGCAACCCTCGCGTGCACATGCCGATTCTTGCTGTGCGCGCGCTGATCTGAGCTCGCCCGGAGTTCTGCTCACCGGAGTTGCTGGGCGCTGCCATCATGCAGATCTGCACATTTCTTTGCCAATCGCGCGGAGAGCGGGCGAGGCTGCCTGCGGGAGGTGAGGCCCGATGGTCGGGCACGACAGCGGAAACCGGGGCAATGTCGCCTGGCGCGCAGCATCGTCCGTCCCGACGTCGGGTGTGCCCTTGTGAGCCAGACGGCATGGACCGACGGGCTGCGCACCCGGCTGGACGAGCTGCTCGAGGAATACCGCGCGACCCTGCACGACAGCCTGGAGGGGCTGACCGAGCAGGAGGCCCGGGCATCGCTCGTCCCCTCGAAGACAACCCTGCTCGGCCTGCTCAAGCACGTGACGTTCGTCGAGGCGGTCTGGTTTGGCGAGGCGGTCAGTGGCCGACCTCGGCACGAACTCGGCGTGGCGAGCAGCCCGGACCGGTCCTTCGCGCTGCGCAAGGCCGACACGATCATCTCGGTGCAGGGAGCCCACCGGGAGATCTGCCAGGCCTCCCGGCAGGCCACCGCTGAGCTCGGCCTGCACGACGAGGTCACCGGCACCGGCCCCCGCGCCGTCTGGCAGCTCTATCTACAGATGCTGCGGGAGCTGGCCCAGCACGCCGGGCACGCCGACATCCTGCGCGAGCAGGTTCTGGCGGCCCGTCAGGCCTGGGTGGCTCCGGGGTGATCCGCGCGCCCGGCCTCTGACCCGGTGCTACGAAGTCGCAGGAAGGCAACAAGACAAGGCACCGAGCAACGAGGAGCGATTGGGCCTCAGGGCTTCCGGTGGTGTTGTTGACCACGACCGGGGCATACTCCCGGCTTACCCCATCCACCATGACTGAGTCGCACTTCGGGAGCCAGCAGCACCCGGCGTGGTACCACAACCTACGGGCCCATCCCGGAGTTGGGCGGGTGAGCGTCAGACCCCGGTCATCCGGCTCGACCCGATCAATTCACCCGAGCAGGGCAATCAGATCCTGGCTGTACACGGCGACGAAGGCCGCAGCTACCACTAGCCCGAAGCCGGCCGCCACCGCGATGGGACGCAGACGCGGAAATCGTTGCCTGGCGATCCATCCCAATAGGCCTAAGCCCACGAGGAGCTCGCCCCACCAGTACGGCGGGTAGGTGGTGTCGACGATGTAGACGAGTCCGTAGATGCCTTCGCCGATCAGTAGGCCGGACATCGCCCCCGACCCGAGGGCCGCGAGTGTCGCCGGCCCGTACCTGACGGCATGAGCGGCGAGACCGACGACGGGTCCGACCAGGATGGCAGCGGCGCCCCAAAAGACGATCAGCGACGACGAAGAGACATCTCCTCGGATACCGGCTGCTACAACGTATCCGGCGAGCAGCGCGCCAAGTGTCAGAGCACCGCACAAAGCGGCGAGCCTGCGGCCGCCGGCAAGAAGGGCGATGCCGAACGCGACCAGACACCACGATCCGCTGGAGTTGGCCAGTGAGCCCAGCTCCGGAGGGAGCCATTCCTGGCCGTACGCCGTGAGCGCGCCCAGTCCAAGACCGGCTGCGCAGGCACCAGCCAGCAGCCCAAGAGCGCTCCGGGTGCCGCCTCGTCGATCACCGTGCATCGCATCACCGTAGAGACGTCCCAAGCGCGTGGCGGTCGGTGCTGTAGGGGTTGAGGGTGGATGTCCGCGCGCCGGGTCGGTCTCGCCAACCGGCAGATCGCCGAGCCGCTGTTCATTTCCGAGCGCACCGCCCAGAACTCCGTTCAGCACATCCTCACCGCCCCGCCCAAGGACCGGACGGGTGTGTGATGCCCTCACGTCCGTGGCTAGGCAGGATGAGCGGAATGGACCCGTACTCGGCGCTGACCCATCTGGAATGTTCGCGGTGCCGCCACACCTACGACGCCACGGTGCTCGCCGGGTTGTGCCAGGACTGTTCGGCTCCGCTGCTCGCGCGCTACGACCTGAACCAGGTCACCGTCGACCCCGACGAGCTGGCGCGTCGGCCGCCAAACCTGTGGCGCTATCACCAGTTGCTGCCCGTCTCGGCACCCGAGCATGTGGTGAGCCTGGGCGAGGGCATGACACCGATGCTGGCTCTGCCGCGACTGGGCACCGAACTCGGACTCTCCAGGCTGCTCGTCAAAGACGAGGGGCAGCTCCCGACCGGCAGTTTCAAGGCGCGCGGGGCCGCCGTCGGGGTTTCCCGGGCCCGTGAACTGGGCGCGACGGCGCTGGCCATGCCCACGAACGGGAACGCCGGCGCAGCCTGGGCGGCCTACGCAGCCAGGGCCGGTCTGCGGATGGTCGTTGCGATGCCGACGGATGCGCCAGTCGTGACGCGGGCGGAAGTAGTGGCCACCGGTGCCGAACTGCGGCTCGCGGAAGGGCGGATCTCCGACGCGGGCCGGCTGGTCGCCACCCTGGTCGCCGACGATCCGACGCTGACCGACGTGGCCACCCTCAAGG